>JBHHXS010000006.1:0-27011 GCA_046757145.1 Phycisphaerae bacterium
AATTGACCCTCTCGTGCGGCGGAAGCGTATGACAGCGCGTACTCGGCGGTCAGGAAGAGTCGCGCGAAGAACTGCGCGACCGCTTCGGCTCCGATCGTCTGGCTTCCGCGTTGGTGGCTCACGGCAACTACGCGGAAGCGCTGCCCCACTTGACTCGCCTCTATGAAGGGGCATTGCCTCGCGGAGCGCCCGCCGCGCATGCGCTTGGACTGCGTTGGGTTGAAGCCGCCCTATGGGAGCCGGAGAAGGCGGACCTCGTGGGCGTCATTCGACGACTAATCGCCGACGATGCCACTGCTGCAACGAGGGAAGGAGTCGTGCGCGCCATTGAGAAACACTTCGACGAGCCGGCAGCGCTCGCCGATCCCGAGCGTTTGCTCGCTTTGCTGTCGCTACTCCGGTCGGTCGGTGGTGACGTGCTCGGAGACGAGTGGGAAGAGACGCTGAAACACCTTGCGGAGAAGGTTCAAGCTGGAGTAGACAGCACCATGCCCGCCTCTTCTCCATGAAGCGTGGAGCTCCCGAACCAGTTGTAGACAGGGTTGGACGTTACTGACGCCAGCGCATCCTCTGCCGCCGACGCATGAACAGGCGCGGTGTTCGATACGACGACCGCGTCGTGCTCGGCCTGCAGGGCTCGATCCACGGAAAGGACCGGTATTCCGCGGTACTCTCGGCCGGGAGCACAGAATCGGTCATCCGCTATGGCGGAGACTCGGACCCCGGCAAGTAGCGCCCCTCGATGGAATGGGAAGCAATTCTTCCCGAGGTCGGCCAGTACGATCCGGTTGATGCCTGTTCTTGCAAGGTCGGCCATCTCCGTCTCAATGCGGTGCCAGCAGAAGAATCGCTCGATTGCCTCTAGTCCGAGGCGCCGTGAGCAGTACAGCCGGCGCTCTACAAGACTGCGTCGGCGGCCCGCCCGGGCTCCGCGATTGAACGCGCGCTCCATCCCGTTACGGGCTGCAAGCCAGCGGTACCGCTGCAGCCAATCGGAGCAATACGCTGTGTAGTACGGCTCAGGAAGGTAACGGGCGACGACGCGCAGATTGTTGCGGATATCGTGGAAGGTGGTTCGATCAGTCCGGCGCGCCTCGGAGGTTTTCATGTGCTCGACGTATATGTCGTTCATTACCTGAACCTTCCACCCGGCTGTGACCAGACGAAAGGTGAGGTCATACTCCTCGGCCTGCATGAAGAAGGTCCGGTCGATGCCTCCGACCGACCTGAGTGCATCGGCGCGGAATCCGACACCGCAGCCGACGAACACGCCCGGCAGAGCCGCTCCCTCAAGTCGCCCGTCAGGCAAGCACACGGTAAACCCTGCGGCGCCGAGCTGCCGATCGCCCTCGAAGTGTTCGATCATACGACGTACGCTTGTGGTGCGCGGATAGGCATCGTCATCGAGGAAGACGATGTATCGGCCGCGCGCACAGTCGACTCCCCAGGCCTTGGCGCAACTTCCCTTGTTGCGGCGTAGTCGGACCAGATGGTCCACACGCGAGGCGATCTCGCGCACCGTTTCGTCATCCGATGCGTTGTCTACGACGATGATCTCGTACTCATGGCGCTGGAGTCCGCATCGGGTGATTTGTGCCAGGGTACGGCCGATCGCCGCACGCCGGTTGTGCGTGGCAAAGACGAAGCTGACATCCGGGAGGTCACTGCATGCCATCGTACGATTTCCTTTCAGCGGCATAATACTATCGGTTCCTGAATGCGTGCGGCTTCACGGGCCCTGTGGTCTTTTGTTTCTTGAAGGGCAGCCGATCATGACGATTCAGTGAGAATGACCGTGGCCTCTGGATTGGTTCCGCTCTCATCGTCCTTACTACCAGTGGCAACATAGCCCTCGATCTCCTGAACGGGACCGGTATACAAACTAAAGCTGTCGCAATGCGCATATGTGTCGTATTTGCTCGAGGCATTGGCATTGGCCGGGGCGGTAGGATGAGGATTACAAGACCGTGCTGAGGAGGTGTAGTAACTTGACATGAAGACCGACTGCCTGCTATATTAGCCCGGGTTATTAGGATCTCCGGCACGCGATCAGCCCGCAACTGTGCGAGCTGCTAAGTTTGCTGCGGCGGGTGTCTGGCTACCAGCATCACTGTCGGACGACATTCGCCAGGCCTTCAGGTGGCTTCGGCCTAGGGCATACCATCGACGCGGAATCGGAACGGTACCGAATATGATGGCTACGGCTGGGACAACCATCATCGGTTTGTGTTTGTGTCTAGCGGGCCCGACAACGCAGGCCAAGCCGCGGTTGGCGTTCGTGCAGGCGCCTCGTTCTGCGTCACAGCCGGCTACGCAAGGCATCGGCAATACTGTCCTGAGCGGTAGATACACAGTGGATATGCGCGTGGTCGTGGCGGATCCGGACGACGTTGTAAACACCTTGCGCGTTGTGACGGGCGAGTTCGCCTGCGCCACTGATCCGGTGTTCAGCTATGACGGCGAAAGACTCGCCTTCTCGGGCGCTCGCGCCGGAGGACGGGCTCTGCAAATCTGGGAAGTCGCGGCGGACGCGGAAGACGCCCGCCGACTCGTCGAGTGCGAAGCGGATTGTATCACGCCACTCTACATGCCCAACGGTGACGCCCTATTTGCGTCGCTGCTGGCGGGGGAATACGAAGAACACGGGGGACGGTTCTCCCTTTCGCTTTACGTGCTACAGCCGGGGGAGTATCAACCGACGCGCCTCACGTTCAACCCGAGCAGCGACTTCGACCCGGCGGTGCTACGAGACGGACGGGTTGTGTATTCATCCTGGCAGCACGTCGGGAATCACTATTGGCCGCTGGGCAAGGTGGCCTTGATGTTAACCAACTCCGACGGAACCGGTGTGTTCCCCTTTACCGGCAACCATCGCGGGCCCTGGTTGTTGCGTGGCGCGACTCCGTTGGCACATGACACCGTCGCCTTCATCCAGTTCGAGCGCTTCACCGACCGCGGGGCTGGAGCGTTGGCGACCGTCACACTGAACGACCCTTTCGGGCCATACAAGGAGCTGGTTCCGGTCGAGCAGTTTCTGGTAAGCGACGTCAGCCCGTTTACCGGCGGCAAGCTCCTGCTGTCAGCCCGACCGACCGGAGGAACTCGTTCGACCTTTGGACTGTATCTTTATGACGGGGGTTCCGTGACGCTTCTATACGACGATCCGGAGCGTGACGAGCTTTCGCCGACGGTGTGGCTTTCGGGTGAGCGACCTGACATGCGCATCAGCACTGTCGTGCCCGACACACCCTACGGCTATCTAACGGTTCTGAATTGCTATGACACGGACCGGACCGACCAGCATAGACTGCGTCCGGGCTCGGTCCGGACTGTGCGTGTGATTGCGGGGCTGCCGCTGCGCCACGATGGGCCTGCCGGGCCAACGTTCTTCAAGGTCGAGGGGCGCGAGGACGAGCCCCTGATCCGCGCAAACTCTGCGACGGGGTATATCCCTGCGCGCATTCTCGGAGAGGTTCCTCCTGCTGCGGACGGGTCGGTGTACATGAAGGTGCCCGCCGATCGACCGCTGCGCTTGCAGTTGGTGGACGGTGACGGCTTCACGATCATCAACGAGCGGGCGTGGTTCTGGGTGAGGCCTAATGAGCGGCGTGTGTGCATTGGCTGCCACGAGGACCGGGAGCTTTCGCCCCACAACGCCGTTGCGCTTGCCACGCGCCGCGCGCCTACGGACCTTACGGACGATTCCGGGTGGCAGGCGGTGACGTTCAGGCACGATGTTGAGCCCATTCTCGCCACCAAATGCGCCATTGTAGGCTGCCATGTACCTCCAGAGCCTACGGCCGGTATGAACCTGAGCGCCGAGAGAATGAGCGGTGACAGGGATTCCCCCCTTACTGACAGATTCGGGCCGGCGTATGCCAACCTGCTGGCACGACAGGAGAATAAGCCGATGGCCGTCGGAGGGCGCCGCGTTCATCCGGGAGATGCGCGGAGCAGCCCGATGCTGTGGATGTTGTACGGAAGGGCTCTTGCCCCGCAGTACAAGCCTGCGCCATTTGAGAGGCCGATGATATCGGCCCATCCGGGCCCAATGCTGCCGGAAGCGAATCTCGAGCTGATTCGCAAGTGGATCGACCTGGGCGCACAGTACGACGTCGCTGCGCCAGCGGGTCCCTGGCCTTATAAGACGCTTTCTGCGGGGAAGCCGATGTCCAAGGGTGACTCTAATGCGCAATGACCGCAGTTGCTGCCTAGCATGGGTACGGCGGTGTTTCCCCGTCGGCGGATGCCGGTGCATGGGTGCTCGCTTGGGTGCCGGGGGGTGGCGGCGCGCGGAGCGTTGTTCGATGGGGCGCCGGAGCAGAGGGCATAACCGAGCATGTGTGGTCATTATACTGATTCTGCTTCTCCATACCCCCGCCCTTGCCGGGGAGCAGAAGGTCGATGCGCCGGTCAGGTTCACCGACGTGACCGCAGCAGCAGGGATCGACTTTGTGGAGACCATCGGGGACCACGAAATGAGCAGCATCGTGGAGTCGGCTGGCGTAGGTTGCGCCTTCCTCGATTACGACGGTGATGGTTGGCTGGATATATACCTGATCAGCGGATGCTGGCTCGAGGGGATATCCGACAACAAACTTGAGCGGGAAGAGCGCGATGAGCTCGCCAGAGCTACGGATCGACTGTACCGCAATCGAGGTAATGGAACGTTCGAGGATGTGACGGCCAAGGCGGGGCTTGCGGTGCCCGCCTACGGTATGGGCGTTGTGGCAGCCGATTACGATGGTGATGCCGACGTCGATGTCTACATAACGAACTACGGCCGCAACCGTCTGTACCGCAACAACGGAGACGGTACGTTCACCGATGTAGCCTCGGCCTCCGGTGTCGCAGACCCGGGCTTCGGCGTGGGGGCTGTGTTCTTTGATTACGATGTCGATGGCCGGCTCGATCTCTACGTTGGCAACTACGTCAGCTACGACCCCAATTACAAGCTCTATTACGCACCGGACGGCTTCCCCGGGCCTTTGGCCTACACGGGCCAGCAGGACAGGCTGTATCACGGCAACGCGGACGGCACCTTCACCGACGTCACCGGGAGTGGCGGCATCGAGATAAGCCCCATAGGTCGCGCGATGGGTGTCGCAGCGCTGGACTATGACAATGACGGCCTTCTGGACGTGTTTGTTTCCAACGACGCGATGGAGAACTTCCTGCTGCATAACAAGGGTTCCGGGACGTTCGAGAACGTCGCGTTGGAAACGGGAGTCGCATTCGGTGAGAATGGAGAGGCGACCGCTGCGATGGGCGTCGAGATCGGGGACGTTGACGGCGACGGTGTCTTCGACATGTTCGTTCCGGACATGACCTTCTCCTGTCTCTACCGCAACATGGGCAAAGGAACCTTCGAGGATGAGGCTGCCAAATCGGGCATCGCTCAGGCTTCCGGGCAGTACGTGGGGTGGGGAAGCGTCTTCGCGGATTTCGATCTTGACGGAAAGCTGGATCTGTATGTTTCCAACGGCGACGCGCACCACCTGGAACCTCAGAAGGACATGCTGCTCATGGGAGATGGAGCTGGACGATTTAGGGACGTATCCGATCTGATCGGCGGGTGGCTTGATGAGGAATACGTGGGGCGTGGCGTAGCCGGTGGGGATTTCGATAACGACGGCGACGTCGACCTGCTCGTCACGAATCTCAACGATCGGCCCGCTCTGCTTCGAAACGACACCCCCCGGCGCGGGCGCCATTGGCTCAGCGTGGCGCTTACCGGGCGGACACCAAACCGTGACGCGATCGGGGCTGTGGTGACGGTACGCGTGGGCAAAACCACACTGGTAAGGCAGAGATTAAGCGGTGGCAGCTACCTGTCACAGCATGATGCGCGCCTCCACTTTGGCTTGGGCGACCATCGTAAGGTTGATAAACTGGAAGTCGTGTGGCCCGACCGTTCGCGCCTCACCCTGAAGGACGTTGCGGCCGATCAACTGATCAATGTGCGGCAACAGCCGACGCGCACTGGGGAAGGTAGATGATCAAGCTTGTCGCGGCGCCTGGCGCCGGTACTTTGTCCGTTCGGTGTGGCAACCGTCGGAAAGACGCGACCATAGCCCTGGCGCTGATGATAGCAGTGTCGGCAGCGCCAGCGGCCTGGGCCGGAGAGCACGCGGGGAGATGTGGGCCGGTGTACGTCGATGTCGACCCCGACACCGGGCAGCTGCTCGTTTTATGCGAAAAGAGCAGCTCGATCGCGGTGATTGATCCGGGGTCCGGGGACATCGAAGCCCGAGTAGACACTGGGGCGTCACCGTTTGCCATCACCCGCCACCCGGACGGCCGTCGCCTATACGTAACCTGCCGGAGGGGGCAGGAAATCGTCGAACTGGATGCGCGGACACTGCAATCCCTGCGTCGCTTCCCGCTTCGAGGTGACCCGACGGGAGTTGCGGTGTCGGCGGACGGGCGCCTGCTGTACGCCAGCGTGCACTCCCTCGATCAGGTGGCCGTCTTCGATATTGAGACGGGCGCCGAGACCAAGCGACTGGCCGCGGGCAACGGGCCGGAGATGATCCGTCTTTCCCGGCTCAACGGTTTGATCTACGTCACCAATCTGTTGTCCAATCCGGTTCCCCCCGACCATCCCCCGCGCAATGAGCTTACAGTCATTGACGATGCAACGGGAAAGATCGCCGACAGGATTGTTCTTGAAAACGCCAACGTGGGCCGATGGATCGATCTTACCTCCGACGAGGCACTGGCCGTCATGGCGTTAAGCAGACCCAAGAACCTGATTCCAATGGCGCAAGTTGCGCGCGGCTGGGTGGTAAGCAACGGCTTCGCCGTGATTGCCACGGCAGGCGACACGTCTCCGGTGCAGTTGCTCGTCGACCTGCCCAACCAGGCCTATTCGGACCCCTACGGCGTAGTGATAACACCTGACGACCGCAAGTTCTACTTGACATGTGCGGGCGTCGACGTGGTCATGGCTGTCGACCTTGCGGGCGTGCAAGGTGTGATCGGCGATGTACGCGCCGGCAAGATCACTCGCCCGGGTGATCACCTCGGTTTGGCCCGCCGGTACGTGACGGCCAGGATTAAAGTCGGTGCGAATCCCCAAGCGCTCGCGCTTAGCCGCGACGGACTCGAGCTGTACGTGGCCAACAGGCTTGACGATTCAATCTCTGTGATCGATACCGCTGCTGACAACGTGGTACGCACTATCATCATCGGCGATCCCGCGCCACCAGACCGTCTTCTGCAGGGGGAGCGGTTCTTCCATAGTGCCTTGCGGACATTCCACGGTCAGTTCGGGTGCGTCAGTTGTCACCCTGATACCGGGTTCGACGGGCTGCAGTACGACCTAGAGCCGGACGGCATCGGACAGAACATCCTCGACAACCGCAACTTGCGGGATGTCGAGGGCACCGGGCCGTTCAAGTGGAATGGCAAGAACCCGGATCTCACGACACAGTGCGGCACTCGGACGGCAAAGTGGATAACGCGCACTGGCTGGCTCAGCGCGGTCGAGGTGGTCGCCCTGGCATCATACATTCGTTCTCTCCAGCCGGTGGTAAACCCATATAAAGCTGCGGATGGCAAGCTGACACCGGCGCAGATGCGCGGCAAGGAGCTGTTCGAGCGGACAACCGACAACGCCGGCAGGCCCGTGCCGCAGCGGCAGCAATGTCACTTCTGCCACCCCGGGCCTAAGTTCTTCGACGGGCGCAAAGCGGACGTCGGAACAAAAGGACCGCACGACACCGTCACAGAGTATGACTCGGCACATCTTGTCAATGTTTTTGAGTCGAGTCCCTACCTGCATGACGGGCGGGCCGCTACGCTCGAGGAGATATGGACAAAGTACAACCCGGCGGATAAACACGGGCTGTCGAGTGATTGGACCAAGCAGCAGCTCAATGACCTGGTCGAGTACCTCAAGAGTCTTTAATGTGGCAAAAGAGCTGATTACAATCGCAGTTATAGCGTCGGCGGGTCTGGCTCAAGCGGCGCCTCCCTACTATAGCCGTTGGACCACCTTCGGTACGTCCGACGGTCTTCCCAGCAACAAGGCAATGTGCGTAACTGCCACCGAAGACGGAGTGTGGGTAGGCACCGATCACGGTCTCGCCCGTTATGCCAAAGGACGCTGGCGCAAGTACACCACCTCCGACGGTCTTGCGCACGATGCGGTCCTTTCAATAGCTCAGGACCCGGACAGCGGGGACATTTGGATTGCCACCCTGGGTGGGTTGAACCACTACTCCGCGGGGCGGTTCGAGACCTTCACCCAGCTCAACAGCGGGCTCATCAACGATGTCGTCTACGCCGTCACGGTCTGGAACGGCGATGTGTGGGCGGCGACGGCGGCGGGGACCAGCCGTTACACCCTTGCTAAACACCGTTGGTCGATCTACGACGAGACAAACACGCCGATGCACGAGATCTGGTGTTACTCAGTCACGGGCTGCGGCAACAAGCTCTATCTGGCAGTATGGGGTGGGGGGCTTCTCGAGTACAACCCCGCTCGCCGGCGCTGGCGAGACTACACCGACCCGGACCGCGAAATGGAGATAGATCTCTTTCGGGACGACGGCCTGATCCACGATGTGGTGGCCAGCGTTGCATGCGACGCAGTCCGTCGGGTCTGGATCGGCACATACTTCGGCTTAAGCAGCTACGACGGGAGGAAGTGGCGAAACTTCATGGACCACGACAGTCCACTCATAAGCAATTTCGTTAATTTTGTCACGGCGCACGGCAGGTACGGGTGGATCGGAACCGACAGTGGTCTGAATGCCACAGACCAACTCAACTGGTGGACGTATCAGCGTGATCCCGCTACGGGCAAGGGGATAGTCGTCTGGACTCCGGCAGATGGGCGCCCTGAGCAGTTCACCACGGAGACCATCTTCCCGCACAATTACATTCTGGGCATGAGTTTCCAGCGGGACGATATCTGGCTGGCTACAGAGAAGGGTGTTGCCCGCGGTGTGCTGTCTTCCGCGAGCAGCGCCGACGCGTCGAGGGTGCCGGGTAAGCCCGCCCGCGAGAGATAGTATGTATGGATCGACCGGGACGTAGCGGTGTCGGCTTCCGCTTTCATCGACCCTGCCCCGAAACAGGAGTGAACGGAGATGGACGCAGCAAGTAAGGAACGGATCAGGAAATCCCCCATAGAGAACAGGAAAGTATTGAATGAGGCCTACGAGTATGCATCGAAGGTGTCGTTCGTGCGGGGGATGCGCGTCGAGCTTGACAACTGTGTCATGCTGTTCATCTCCGGGACCTCCAGCGTCGATGAGAACGGCCGGTCGGTCCATGCCGGAGATATACGGGCGCAGACTCGACGCACGCTGTACAACATTACTGGATTGCTAGAAAGCGAGGGTGCGGACTGGCATGACATCATCCGTACGACCTGCTACCTGGCGGACTTCAGAGACTACGATGCATTCAACGAGATCCGCAATGAGTTCTACGCTGATCAGCAGCTTGAGCCACTGCCCGCCAGCACTTGCATCGAGGCCCGGATTTGCCGCCCGGAGCTGCTCGTGGAAATCGAGGCCATAGCCATGATTCCCAGAAACCGTAAGACATAACGACAACCCTTGGTGGCACGATGAACATGCGACGGAGCGGGAGGGTGAACAGTATAGGTGGCGGTGCAGGCTTGAAGGCGGCGTGTAAAGACCGTAGGTCGAAGGGAACGATCGACGGCACCCGCTCGCGGTACGCGTTTGCACGCCATCGTACCTTGCGATCACACTGCGTGGTGGCTGCCGCCGCCGCAGCGCTGCTGTTTGCGGGACTGGCTTTAGGCCAAGATGACCAACCGCCAGGCTCGGAAGGCGAGGCGTATGGCAAGACGCCGGACACGGTGATGCCATATCGAAGCTTCCGGGAGCCGTATGCAAGGTTCTTTCTCAAACCGACGCCTTTCTACGGTTCCGGGCGCGAGCATGATCCTCCTGTCTCCCCCGAGACGGCGCGACTTGGTCTTCTGTACCCCGTGGGCGAGGCAGCGGACGCCGACCTCGGGGCGGAGATGCTCGAGGGTGTCAAGCTCGCGCTGGAGCGGGCCAACGCCGAAGGCGGCTGCAACGGGATCCCTTTTGAGCTCATCGAGAGGCACGATGTTGGGCTATGGGGTGCGAGTTCGAACGAAATGGTGGGCTTCAAGTACGCCGACGACGTTCTCGCTGTGGTCGGCTCCATCGACGGCGCCAACACTCACATTGCCCTGCGCGTCGCCCTGAAAACGCAGATGCCCATCGTCAATACGGGTACGACGGATCCGACGTTGACGGAGACGGCAATACCGTGGCTTCTTCGCTGCATGGCCGATGATCGTCAGCAGGGGTATGCGCTGGCTCATCATGTATTCACCGAGTGCGGGATAAAGAAGGTCGCTGCATTCCGCGTCAACGACCGCTTCGGACGAACCGGGATCGGGGAGTTCCGAGACGCCGCCCGTAGGCTCGGACATCCGCTGCGCGTCGAGCTGCGCTGGGAGCGTGGCGATCGGGATTTCAGCGCCCAGCTCGAGCGTATCAGCCATGCAAAACCCGAAGCTATCGTGCTGTGGGGCACAGCGAGCGATGCGGCAGCTGTGGTGCGCGAGATTCGCAAGCGGCAGCGCAGTGCAGACGACTCGCTCGCATCCGTGCGCATCTTCGGGTGCGACCGTCTGGTAAGTCGTACTTTTCTGGAAGAAGCGGGGCCCGCGGCCGAGGGCGTCGTCGCAGTCGCATCTTCCGATCCAACGCGTAACGACCCTGCCCTGAAGGAGTTTACTGAGGAGTTTACCCGGCGATTCCATCACGAGCCCGGCACCTTTGCCGCCCACGCCTTCGACGGGGCCAGTATTTTGGTAGCTGCTATGAGAAAGGGCGGTCTCAACCGGGCGCGCATCCGAGATGAACTCGCGGCTTACACTCACTATGACGGGGTCACGGGGCCGATCGAGTTCGACGCCACACTCAACGACGTAGGCGCGGTATACATAGCCACGGTGGAGGGAGGAAAGTTCATCTACCGTGAGGCTACGTTCTCCGAGGTGGCCCGGACGTCCCCTGACGCCGACACTGAATCTACCAACAAACGGAGCGGTATCTCCCCGGGGGTTGGCGGGGCGTCGGGGCCGGATGGAGCTTCGCGCCGGCGCGCGCACCTTGACGTGCCTTACCGTACAATAGCAGCGTCGCCTCCAACGGTGCGGTCGCTGCACTGGGCCGGCTCGCCTACCGATGGGGCGCCGGAGGCCTCGAGTGGCGCCCGCCGCGTGGGGTGCTTCCTTCCCCTCGACGAAGCGGGTCGGGCGGCGGTTCGCGGCCTGCGAATGGCCTTGGTAGACGACGCCACACGCCATCCGCACGATGAGCCGATCGAACTGGTCGTCCGTGACGCCCGTGGAAACTGGGGTGGTGCTTCCTCGGCCTTGGTCGACCTGATATTCAAGGACAATGTGCTGGCAGTCATCTCGTCGACCGAACGGCGGGCCACACATCTCGCTGAGACGCTCGCGGCAAAGATACACTTCCCCGTGCTGACGTTATGCGCCACCGACCCGACAATAACACGGATACCCTTGCCATGGATCTTTCGCGTGGCGTCGCAGAAGTGCTTGATCTCCCCCGCCTTCGCGACGCGGTATAAGCGCGAATCCGGCCTCGAGGCGGATGCGTTTGCGGCCGCAGGTTACGACGCGGGTGTGCTCGTTGCGTCACGCATCCGAGACGGTGCCGAGACGCGCCTCGACCTGCGCGACGCGCTGGCCGATGGGGAGTGGAATGAGGGCGTCAGCGGTGTCTATCGCTTCGACCCACTGGGTAACCGCGTTGACCGCTCGTTACCGACCGCAGAAGGTGAGCCGGCGGTCTCGCTAGAATAGTACCTCGTTTCGCAAGCAACAGGACCATCAGTGTGATCCGAGCTACAGGCGTCAGGCCCTAGGCTCAGGACAACGGGTTGTGCGGGCCTCAAGCCCTGCGGATCAGATAATCGTGGGAACCACAGCACAGCGTGCTAGACGCTTAGAGGAGCACAAGGCTCTTTAGAGCGCGGGGCTGCCCCCGGACCTCCGCTCGGCTGGGGTGCGCCAACGTCCTCGTGATCCTCGCCGAGTAGGCCTGCAGCCTGGGCGCGGAGAGCCTCGATCCGGCTGGTGATCTCGTCCAAGGCGCGCTTGGCGCTCTGGCTATCATTATGCGCGGAGGACTTGGCGATGTTGAGCGCGTCGGTGAGCGTGTTTAGATTCGTACGCTCGCGGGCTCTTATCACCTCGACGGTTTTGCGCAGCATGCGGTGAAGCTCTTTGAATTCATCTTTCTTTCGCAGTTCCCGTACACGGGGAAGCCGTCCGGCGATCATCTCACGCAGGTAGTTCTCGAGGACGTAGAGCGGGCCGGCTATACGGTGCGTCAGGTACATGCTCCAGAAGCCTACTGCTCCCGCGGTGAGGGCGGCAAAGATCACGGCGGCAAGGATCATGACCGCCGTACCTTCCCAAACGCTGTTCGCCTGGGGGTTGACGATTCTGGCTCGCGCCTGCTCGTTGAGCACCCCGAATAGAACCACGCTGATGAACGTGGACACAAAGAACACGCTTCCAGACATCAGCAGCGCGTATTTCCACTGGAAGATCGGGTTGATGATGTGACTGCGCCTCCGGCGCTGGTTTGCACGGTTCGGCGCTGCGGTTTCCACGGCGTTCATCGACAAGTCCTTTCGCATGTAGCTTCTACGACCCCATGTCTAGCTAGCACGGATTCAATCTTGGTTAAGTCTACGTTATGAATGATCGACAGGCTCAATACGCGAAAGAGGAGCGTGGCCTTAAATGCCGAAGTGTTTACTACGATTACCGGCCGGTGCGGTCGGACCGCTCCGTGTCGTGGTCCGAGAACGACAAAGTTGCTTGCAGTGTCGGCGGCGTTCTAAGAAACCCGGTTGACTCGCACGGGTGTCGAATTGTAGATTCACCGGTGAAGGGTCAAGCGAGGGCAAACCAATCGTAAGGTTGGGACGCAAAGCGTTGAGTCCGGTTCAAAGACGGATTGTCGCGCTGCTCAAGCCCGGTCGGGGTGGTCGGGTTTGGACTGACCGAGGGGTTAGGGAGGAGCGCTACAATGTCCACACAGGCAGGTCACACCTACCGCCGCCGCGGTGCCGTTGCTGTTTTCGTCCTTGTTGCCGTTCCCATCATTCTCGGGTTTGCAGCCCTTACCGTCGATGTGGGGATCCTGAACACCACGCGGGCCAAGCTCCAATGTGCGGCTGACGCCGCGGCCCTTGCAGCCGCCCAGGACCTGGGCGGCGCAGACCCCTACCTGTCGATCGACACGGCGCGGGCGACGGCGGCGGAGTACATCCGCCTCAACCCGATGTGGAACAACCATCCGCTGATCTTCGATCCGCTGCAAGATATAGAGTTCGGTGAGGCCCACAGGAGCCCGGACGGCTTGGGCGTCGTGTTCACACCGGGTGTTGTGCCGGCCAACGCCGTTCGCCTGGCAGTGCACTACGACCGACAATACGCCTTCGCCCAGCTATTGGGGTTCGGCGGGAAGAGGGTAAGCGCCAGCGCTATAACCTCGATCGGCGCCCGGGACGTCATGTTCGTGCTCGATGTCTCCTGCACCATGGGGGCGCTAACGAACACGCCCGAGGTTGCCGCCGACCTCGCCAGCCTGGGCATTCCCTTCGTGGACAGTGATAGCGACAGGGACAAGAACCGCAACGGCGATACTGACGACAGCGATTCCGGGGGAGGCGAAGCCAAAGTTGCCTTGTGCCACATCCCCGTCGAGGGGCCGAGCAATGCACATACGATCAGCATCGCAGCCTCGGCAGTGGCTGACCACTTGGCACATGGAGACGTGCTAGGCGCATGCGTCTCTGAGCCGGTGCTGTGCAACGGGAATGGAGACAGTGACAGCGACTGATCTAACAGGTCGTCAAACTGGGCGGATGCAGCTTTTCGCCCCATGAACTGGGGAAAGGGAGAATGACAAAGCGCAATTCTCGACAGAGAACAATGGTAAGAGCTAGTGTTGGAGCAGCGTGTGCGATGGGCTTGCTGGCGCCGTTGGCACATAGTGGGGCTTATACCGATGCCCACTACTTGTTGTATGATGGCACCGATCCCGAGTTCACGGGCGTATACAGCATAGGTGAGCCCTACCTACCGCCGAGTGTGCGACTCCAGCCACTCAAATCAGCCAAGGAGGCAATGGTGACCGCCGTCGACGCCATGATTACCGGCGGGATCGATGACCGCGTCGGTGCCGTGGCCTTCTCGTCGATCGCCCAGTGGGTTGAACCACTCACGGCGGATTATGCCCGAGTCCGAGCGAAGCTGCGCGGCGCCCCGCTGGGCGTTGCCAGTGGGCTCTCCGTAGGCCTCGAAGCGGCGCGTCTCGAGTTTCTCAGTGGCCGCGCCCGCCCGAAGACCGCAAAGGTGATGGTCCTAGTCACCGACGGCAGGTCAGGCTCTATGAACGCCCTGACAGAGGCCCAGGCAGCCGCCCAGGCGGGGATTACGATTCACGTGGTCGGGGTGGGGCCGGACGCGGACCGTGTTCTTCTGGATGAGATTGCCGCAATCGGCGGGGGCACCGCGACTTACGTTGACATGGCCGTCCCGGCGTGGGTCTACACCCCTGTGTTACAGGCGGCGCTTGTGAACGCCGTCACTACCGGATCCGCCGTCAGCCTTGTGGAATAGCCGAGCTTCTCAAGAATGATAAGCGCCAAGCGATCATCGATAAGCCATACACTGTACGACCTGGCGCGTACCCTGGATACGCTGGATCAGGCGTCGCGAGAGTCGTGCGTTGGAGCGGAGCAACGTCGAGAGCCCCGGCGCCCGGTGCGTGCCCGGTGCGAGCTCTATCTCTTCAGAGGTTGTGGGGCTGAGGTCGTCACGCTCAACGCGGTTGCCCGCAACCTTACCTTCGGCGGGCTGTCCGTGGTTTTCCTGACGGTCGCTCCCGTTGGCTCCGGGCGGCCCGTGGAAGTGCTGGTCGACATCCCTGACCACGCGCCGACGTACCTTGCAGGTGTGGTAGTCTTCTGCAGAGAAGTCGATGACGGGCGTTACGAGCTAGGCATCGAGGTCAAGGCGACCGGGCGGCATCCGATTCTGTGCAACGATCTTCCCGAATCATGCGCTCTGTACGAGTGGTTTGCCAAGGCTCTGACCGTCGCTGAGTAGCGGCCCCCGCCTGCTGTAACTCAACGCGTTGGGAACTTCAGGTCGATCATCCGCATTTCCACATGGCGTCGCCCGTTAAACGTGTTTATAATGGGTTCGAATGCGACGCGGCACCTGCGGTGGTGCTTAAGATCTTCCAGGAACTCACCCAGACCGAACCCGATTCCCTTCATTCGTGTGCCGTTCTCCGCGAACGACGCCTGAAGGTGGTTTTGGTGTTGTCCCACGCAGCGAGGCTCCGACGCGAGTGCGATCCACCCGGTTGCAAGTCTCGGTTTGGGGTTGCCGATGCCGAAAGGTCCCAGCCCTGCAATGGCTTCAGTGGTCGGAAGAGTCAACGCGTTAAGAGAGACCTCAGCGTCAAGGTACAGCCGGGGTCTCAGGTCGTCCGCCGTCAGACGATTGTTGGCGAGCTCTATGAACGCGCTGGTGAAGGTCGGGACGCTGGTATCGGCGATGCGCAGCCCGCCGGCCATGGCATGCCCGCCGTACGAGAGTAAGTGCTCGCCACAATGGGCCAGCGCGTCGGCCATGTCGAAATGTCGGATGCTGCGGGCCGATCCTTGCCCCTGCCCGTTCGAGAGTGCTATCAGGACAACCGGCCGATGATACAGTTCGGTCAGGCGCGAGGCGACAATGCCTATTACGCCCGCGTGCCACGACTCAGCAGCCAGCACCACCGCCCGCCTCGCGTCACCGGCCAGGTTCTCCCGCTCGATTGTCTCCCGAGCCTCTCGTGCGATCCTCCGTTCCGTTGCCTGACGCGCACGATTGTGCCCCTCCAGGTATAGTGCGATCTCTTTCGCGCGCCGCTCGTTGGCGTCGGTGAGCAGCTCGACTGCCAGCCTTGCATGCCCCATTCTCCCGGCGGCGTTGAGCCTCGGTGCAAGCTTGAATCCTACATCGTACCCGCTGATGCTCGAGCCGGTGAGATCGGCAGAGTCGATCAGTGCGCGAACGCCCGGCAATCCGGACGTCGGGAGCAGCTGCAAGCCGTGAACGGCAATCGCACGGTTCTCTCCGCGTAGAGGCACGACGTCGGCTATGGTTCCAAGTGCCGATAGGGGCAAAAGCTCAAGCAGCAATCGCCGGTACTCCGCGCCGACGCGGTGCGCACCGCTTAGCTGTTGTCCGAGCGCCCACGCGAGCTTGAACGCGACACCGGCACCGCAAAGATCGGGATTCGGGTAGCACGTCGTCACGGACGGGTGCACCACAGCGTCGGCTGATGGTATCGCGCTGTGGGGCTTGTGATGATCGGTGATTATCACCTTGACCCCGTCGGCCCGCAGCGCGTCGACCACGTCGGTCGCGGAGATGCCGCAGTCGACGGAGATGATGAGACGGGCCCCATCGTGGGCCAGGCGCTTGGCTGCCTCCAGATTAAGTCCGTACCCCTCTTCGGTCCGATGTGGCACGTAGAACCCCACGTCCGCGCCGGCGTAGCGTAGCACGTGCCAGAGCACCGCTACGCCACACGTACCGTCCACGTCATAATCGCCGTATATGACGATCCGTTCTTTATCCTTGACCGCCTTATGGAGCAGTGACGCGGCCGCCTCTGCGCCCGGAAGCAGCTCCGGGGAATGTAGCTCACTCATCTGGGGAGCGGTGAAAACGTCAACTGGTCGCTCACGAGCAACGCCCCGGTTGATTAGGATCTGGGCGATCAGCGGCGGCACGCCCCAAGACTTGGCAACCTGTTCACAATCGTGGGCCGGTGGATAAACAAGCCAGTCCTTGGCCATTGCGATCCTTCGCGCGAATGCCGCACCGACGGCGTACTTAAACCGTTGTATGAGTTTAGCGGGCTTTGCCTGGAGCGTAAAGACACGTCGGTCGCGCATAGAGTATTACCGTTCACGCATATCGCGCTACAACCCCGTTTTCACCGTTGCAAGGGCGTAGGGACGGCGGATGCGCGCTGCAACAGGTCACGAAATGCCTGGGAATCTACCGTGTCAGCGCTTCTTCGCGAGCTGTTCGTAGTATTGTTCGACAAGCTGGCGATAGCGGCTTGGAAAGCAGTCTCGGATGGCCTGCAGAACTTGCTCACGCTGAGCGGGGGGCATGGACCCCCACACTTCGCCGGGGTTGGCCCGGCGCGGCTCGCGCAGAGGACCCTCCTGGACGGTCCCTTGCGGGAGTTGGGACTGTGACATGGGGTTGTTCGGTAACTGCGCGCCGGAAGCTCCGCCACTGCCACCCCCCCCGGCGCTCTTGCTCTCACGATCCTCCGCCTCCTCGATCAACTGGTCGAGTAGGGCGACCGCCTGCTGTTGCCTTTGCTGCGTGGTCGCATCGGTAACGCCGATGGTGAGCTTCCTCCGTGAGTAGCCCATAAGGTCGACAACGTCGCCCAATCCTCCGGGTGTCCGGGTGGCCAGTTCACTCAGGATCTGCTCAGCCGTCAGCGTCAAGCGCGGCACGGCGTCTGCATAGGTTTTAAGGAACTGCTGCAATGCGTTGGCGGCGGCCTCGTACTGCAGATCCGCGAGCAGACAGTACCCATGCAGAAAGTCGATCTCAGGCGCGAAGTAGGAATAGGCTTTAACGCGAGACGCCCCTGCTGCTGTCAAGTCAGCGATAAGCCGACCGGCCTGCTCCAGCCGTTCTAGAGCGACGAGCGCCTTTATCTCGTATGCCGCGGCGTTGACTGCAACGAACGGGTCGGCATCCGTGCGTAAGTCGTGCATGATCCGGGCACAACGATCGTAATCATCAGAGTCGTAGGCATCCAAACCGTCACGAAAGCGATCCGAAAGCACCGCCAATCCCTGTGTGAGAAACTCCCCGCCGTCGCAGTCTCGGCAGCTTTCCCACGTGGTGCGAATCAGCGTGCGGGCCTCTTGCGGAATCGCGGGATGATCCTGGAGCGAGTTGACGAATCTGTCCGCGGGCGAGTCGGCAACCGCGTCGCACGGCTCTAGCAGGAACACACCGAGCGCGACGCGTATTAGCACCCCAGCCGGAATTGCCGGAAGTACCCAGCGCGGACGACTCGAGCGCCGAATGCCGCGCAGGACCGGTGCATGTGACGCACGAAACGAGGGCGTATTGTATGTGTCGAACACGACGATATCCCTCCACTATGGCAGCGTGTGCCGCTCGCGCATCTCCCGGGCGACTTGAGCACATTGTGCCTGCATGGCAGCCGCAGTCGCCAGAAGTTCGGCGAGAGTGTCGTCAGGCTCGGTTGCCTCCGTTCTGGCGGCCTCGATTGCCGCAGTCCGCGCGCTTATCCGAACCTGACTTGACCGCAGGAGTTTCAACTCCGCTGACGCCGGAAGCAGCGGTGAATCTCCAGGGTTACCGGCGATACTCCCCTGCTGCTGCTCGTTTGCCTGCTGCATTTTCTTTATGGCCTCGAGAAACTGCTCCAGAGTATCGACGACCTCCTGTTCAATCTGTTGCGTGAGCCGGCCCACATGGAGGGCCCCGAGACGCCCCGCGAGCGATGCCATGTCGTCCGCCAACGCACCGACAAAACGCGGGAACACAACCGTAGTTCCTTCCTCGTCAAGCACATGTCCGCACAGGCGCGCTTCCCGAGAAAGCTCTTTTTCTTTCGTTGCCAAATCCGCAAGCTCGAGCGTTTCGGCCCGTCGGAACGCTTCGCGCCCGATCTCGTCGAGTCGCACCGTAGCTGCGTTGATTGCGGTCTGCTTAGAAAGCATATCACGAAAGCGGGCCTCGAGGTTGCGAAGAGTCTCCTGGCGTTCCTCGCGCCGAAGCTGGTTCAACGCCTGCTCGAGCTCCTTCCGCGCTTCGTTCAGCTCATCAAGGGCGCTGTCCTGCTCCGATGCCGCCTGCGCTGGATTGTCCGATTCCAAAGCCTCCGCAGCCTTGCCCATGTCGCCGTGGGCACTGTCGAGACGTTGAAGCCCCGGCGTTGAGGAACCTGCAGACTGCCCGGGTTTAGGCGTTTCAGTGGGCTTCCCGCCGGCTGCGGCGTCGCTGCGCATCTTATCCCCCAGCTCGCGTGTCATAGAGGCTATGCTTCTTTGCTTTTTGGCCTCCCGTGCAGAATCCCATTCCTCGTCCTCGGATGGTCGACTTGATCCCGCGTTCTGCTGGCTCATATCACGGGTTTCGGCGGCATCGACACTGTTGCCGCGGAGCTCCTCCTGCATCTGCACGATCCGGTCGAGCTGCCTCTTGTACGTCTCAAGGCGCATGATCTGCTGTTCTCGCCTCGGGTCGTCGCTGTCGCGCTCGAGCAGGATCGCCATAAGCCGATCCACATCCCGGACCCACCTGCCCTGAGCATCGAGTGCTTCGGTAAGTGACGCTGAGTTGCGTAGCAGCGCGATCAGTTGGTCCAGTTGCTCTGCCAATCCGAGCTCGCCGGCACGCTCGATGACACGAGCCAGCTTCGCAGCGTTTTCCGGCTCGGTCTTTGAGAGTTGATCTTGCAAGCGATAGACCCGATCCAGAAAGCGGTTGAAGCGGTCGCGGATCATCTCCTCTTTTGACGCGAGCGGGTGTGGTTCAACGGGCGGCGCTGCGTCCGGCTGCCGGCCGAGGGCCTCGGAGCCGTACGTTGAGAAACCCAGGCACAATGCAGCGAGGAGCGCCAGCTTGAAACGCAGATGACTCCGAGGAGAGAACAGGACGCAGCGCAACGACGTGACGAATCGGTGCCACGCTGGCAGCGCCCCGGAAGATCGGCCACGACAGCGCGCCGTTCTTCGATGCCGGGCTCGCATGCCATCGGTGCACCCCCCCCGCGCTTGCACGTGGGGCTCGGTTCCATGGCGCCCGATTGCACACGGTGATTCAGTCTTCGAAGACATCATCCACTTCTTCGATCAATGTCTGCTCCGTCTCTCTCTTGAGTTCGCCCTGCAGACGGACAATGTCGCGGAGCATGTTCACCAACTCATTATAACCTTCCCATTGTATCATGAATGCAAGTACTTCGCGCATGCGAGCGAGACAGGTGACCTGCAGGTCGTCGACTTCGCTGGCCGTCGCGGGTGCCGCATCTCGTGACCAGCGCCTTATCGTGTCGCCCGCGGCTATCAAGTCTCGCTTCGCCAACTCGGTCAATGGCGCGATAATACCACGCTCAATGCGCTGCTGGGCGTCGGTGCTGTCCAGTTGATTCACCTGCAGCTCAGCCCATATCTGCTCAAACTGCTGTCTGATTACGTTGACTGAGCCTGCGATATTTCGCTGCCTGCGCTCGAGAGGCCCCAGTGCTGCGGCGAGTGATCCTCGACGCCTGTGGGGACCTCGATGTCGACGGACTACCGTTAGGAGGTCCCCACGCAATTGCTCCTGACGGTCGATCAGCCTTCCGAAGTCCATCCGGTATTCCTGCTCCCGGCGGGCCATCTCCAACAGCAGCTCGTCGCGGGTTACGACACGGAGAATCCACTCGGGCGATCGCGTAACGTGCGGGCCTGAGACGGTGTCAAAGTCGGATGCTGCGGCGCTGAGCCTCAATTGGTCTCCGGGTGCGACCGGCCCGTCGGACACCGGCCACGCCAGTTCCGCCCTGAAACTCGTCGTCTGGGGCTTGAACTCCGGTAGAGGGATAAGCTCACGGGGCGGGTCAATGCTGGGCCTGTCCGGCTTCGTCGTGTCGGCGTTTCCCTGCGCCGGCAATGCCTCGGCCTGTGCCCGCGCGGTACGTGCAATCGAGTATGCGAGCTGTGCAGTTGCCAGACCATAGGTGTCGCTAAACTCCAGTTTGATCGGGAGACGCGCCTCGGGTGTGATCATCTCGCCGACGCCCGGGAGATTCATGCGCACGCGAGGTGGTTCGTCGTTTTCGAGCCGAATGGAGAAACGCTTGGGTCTCTTATTCGTCAGACCCGTTGCATCCAGAAGCGCGAAGTGAAAGGTCCGCCGTGCCATTGGCGAGAACGTCACCGCGTATCGGTCGGAGCCCGCAGCATCGTTCTCGCCGGGGTATGCCTCGGCTACACGATCGTCTCCTGTCATCAAGGTCGCTCGGACTACGGGCTTGTTCGTCGTCACTTCAATCGTCACCTCGGTGCCCGGTAGGACCTTTACGGCGCGCTCATCGCTGCCCAGGGTGAAATCCTCCTGGTGTGTGTATTCGGGGGGGCGAATCGTCATAGAGGTCTCGACGACGCGCGGTCTTTCAAGCAAAACAGCCCTATAGGTATCGGTCCGATCGCCCCCACCGCGCAGGTGGAAGTCAAACTCCTCCTGCACGTTCTGGAAAGTATAGCGATACGTATATGCGCCTGCCCCACCTACGGTCACCATGCTCTCGCGCCCGGACTTCCCCGAGGCAGTGTTGAATCTTATTTCGACTTCGCGAGGTTGTATCCCTTCGGCGTGCGCCTGAACTGTGAGGTCGTCGCCCCGAGCACCGACCAGGCGGTGATCGTGAAGTTCCACGATAAGCGTTGTGCGTTTAGGCCAGGGGAGTTCATTCAGCAGGACGTTGCGTGCGAACCAAAGACCCATTACCTGTGGAGCATATATGGCGGCACTGGTGGTGATGAGCACTAACGCCAGCAGGCCGCATGCCGCTGACCTGGCTCGGCGCGGATCGACTACTGCGGTGAAGTCCAGCATATGCGTTCGGCGCAGAGCGTCGTCGATAACACACGCCATCAGTGATGATGAATTAGCCTCTCGAGCCCCCGTTTCTCCGGCGGAGAAACGAACTGCTGAAATCAGAACCGACGCGAGTTCCGGGTGTAGGCGCTCGACCAGGTGCGCTGCTTCGGCGAGCCCGATCCGCAGGCGCGCCGGCGCAATGACCCGTCTCCAGGCCAGCCGGATCACGCACGCGGTAAGCAATGCCAGGCACGACGCGCGCATACTCCAGCGCATCCCGCGCACGGCGTAGTCGATTCCACCTTGAACGGCCAACCCCGCTGCCAGGAACGCCGCGGTCCAGGCGACCCCCTCGATAAGGACGTACGCCCGGAGCCGAGAGATGACACCCCCTAGGCGCCCGGTAAGTGACGCATCGAGCTTGTCGAGTGTGTTCGATTCTCCGTGCCCCGTAGTGGCGGCGCTTCGAGGGCGGGCACGCTGGTGAGCGTGCACTTGCTCTACATCCGGTGGCGTGGCACGGTGCGGCGCGGGAGTGTGCGCTGGCTCATCCCGATCGGCGGGCTTCATAGCAACCGACTCCACTTCCGCATGCACCACTCGACCCCCAGGAGGGAGAGCAGGATCACCAACGCCAGCCAATTGTCCCACAACGGCGTAGGCCGAGAACGGATGGATGTCTCCTCATGTAGATCCGGGATGAGCGCGGGTAGCTCGGACATCTCGTCGACTTCGAAGTAGCGCCCGTGTGCCGACTTCTCTGCGAGCGTCATCATCGCGGCGCGATCGGCCTGCGGGCGAGTGATCTCGATATTTGGTCTAGCCACGCGGATCTCACGTGCCGCCTCGTATACTTCGTCCGACGTTGATCCCGGAACAAGCGCCGTGATCCTGTATGCACCGGCGCTGCCGGGTACAAACCGCCCTTCGTACCATCCCGCCTGATCAGGCATAGCTGACATGACGAAGCGCGTGCGCTGCCCGTCGACTGCGTAGTATGCGTCAACGGCGTCGCGTCGCAGCGGCTCGTAGCGTTCATCGTAGAATCTTGCGGTGACTACCACAGTGTCTCCCAGGGAGAACTGGTCGCTGTTGGTCAATAACATTCCCCTCTTGGCGGCCCCGAGTAGCCTGCCCTCAGCGAGGTAACGCACAAGCTGGACCCAGAAGCGGTTGAACAGCTTGCCACCGTGACGTCTCCATCGCCAGGTGCCGTCGAAACCGAGGAAGCCGGTTCTTCCCGCACCGACGAACTGAACGGCCGCCAGCACGTGCCCGCCGTAGGAGTTACGCATGCGCGGGTCAGCGTGTCTCATAAGCACCGTCGCGACCGGCTTTTCACGCAGCACGGGGTAGTGCCAGTATACGTTGCCCACACCCTGCCAGGCGAGCCTGGTTGAGGCGTTGTCAGTTGCCAGGCGCAGTACCGGATGTCCGTAGGCGGCATCGGGGATGTCCACCGGGGAGCCCGAGAGCTGGTAGTGCCCGATCTGGTTGAGAATCAAGTCGGCATCCGGGTCAAGAACCACCGGGAGCAGATCGTGCAGGGTTCGGAGGGCGGGGTCACGCATGAAGGCGGGTGTACCCGCTCGTGCCGCTGTCAGAAGCAGCCCGCCCCCTTGTTCAGTTACGAACCTATCTGCGACGCGGCACCAGGCTTCGTTGAACGATGTGTGATTTGGATTCATCAGGAGTATCATGTCGTAGGCGAACAGCTCTTCCTCGGACGCGGGCATATGATCGATAATGGTGTTGCCGTCACGCACCGCGGCCCGATCAGCGGACTGCAGCCAGCAACTCACGTCGACGCTCGCGTCACGCTCCAAAAGCCTGGAGACGAACCGGTACTCCCAGCTAGGCTGACCGGCAACGAGCAATACGCGCGTGCGCGCATCGATGACGTTAACGGTCATTTGCTTGCTGTTGTCGTCAGCGACCGATTCGTCGTCTAGAACGGGCACGGCGACTACGTAGAGGAACCTGCCCGGGCTCTCCTGGCGGCGCTGGAAAGTCACTGGTTCTATCGCTCCGCCTGGTCCTACGACCACGTTTACAGCGTCCACGACCCTCTCACCTGCCGTGGTGTCGTCCGAAGCCGCAGGCACCGACTGCTCGTCGTCCGTCCCGGGTGCGGGGCGCCGGTACACGGCGCCTCCCTCCGCCTGTCGGCGTTCGCGGAGCTCCACGCGAATCACACGACCTTCAAGGCCCTGCGATGTGAGCTGAGCTGTGATCGTGAAGGGGTCGTGCTTGAACACATTCTCCGGAGCAAGAATATCCGTTACGCGCACATTCGTAGGGCGAGTGGGATCTCCAATGCCGACCACGTGAATGGGCAGGCCACGATCGTACGCCCATCGTGCCGTTTCCTCCGCGGGTGAGCCCTCATTGAAACCGCCGTCGCTGATGACAACAACGGCGGCTATCGGGGCGTTGCCCAATGATTCCACGGTCCTGCGGACGGCGCGCTCTATGTTGGTGGATCGTCCGGTGGCGGCGAAACGGGTGGGAACGGCGTCGATGCCGGACAAGTGCTGCGTTGCTTGCTGTTCGAGCGCTCCCGCACCTGTTGTATCCCGGTCCTTGCCTCCGTTGAGGGCCCCTTGTGCATCTTGGCTCGGTGCATGACGTATGTCCCGCTTGCCGGTCCTCCATCCTGTCGCGCTGCCCGACTCCTCACGCGCCGCGCTCAGCGTATCTATGAGTTGCGGCTCGTTGCTGAACGTATAGAGCTTGACCCGGTTGTTTTGCGTCAGGTTGCGAAGAAACCGGCGGTCGGCGCGGTTGAGCAGGCGCTCGACGACGGTGGTGCGGCTTATGGGGTCGAGGGATTCCAGTCCCAGTGCTAAGCGAACGCGTGCGGCGCATGCGGGGTCGCGGTAGGTGTCAACCAGGCCCATGCTCGAGGAGTTGTCGATCAGGACGACGGAGTACGAGTCCACCCATCTTCGAAGGATTCGCACACGCACCGGCTCGAGCACGATAAGCGCCAGGATGACCAGAACCGCACATCGCAGCAGCGCAAGCACCGTGCGCCGCCGCCGTGAAACCCCGATGCGCCCCTCGTGGTGGTACATCCAGACGACGGCCCATAGTACGCCCGCCGCCAAGGCGACACCGAGCAGCGCCCACCACCCTTCGGGTAGATTGCGGAACTCGTTTACGAATAGTTCTTCGTCACGCGTCGCGCCGGCCATGGATTCCCATCACGAGGAAGCCAACCGCCATGAGTACGTAACCCACGGCAATACCGTGGGCGCGGTACAATAGTGCCCCCGTCGCTCCGCTCGCTGATATCAAGAGGTAGTCAGTTGCATTGCCCAGTATCTGGTAGGAATGGGATATACCCAGGATCGTCATTGCAGCGCCGGTCAAGCACCACACAGCCGCTCGCGCGAATCTCAGCTCGATCAACCAGGCGCAAACCGCTGCAAGCACCATACACGTGAAGATGTAGCCTCGTTCGAGGACTATCAAGCCGTGCAGTGGGAAGCCGCTCACTTCCGCTCCGGCATCGGCCTTGATCAAGGACTGTAGCGTTGTTCCCTGGGCCACTTGAAAGGTGCCAATCACGATCGTCGCCCCCCACGCGGCGATTGCAGGAAACAGACCGATAGCCACAGCGGGCGCGTGCCTGCTTGGGGTTGCCTGGAAGGCCTGGGCGGTGATCACAATACCGATCCACAGCACGATACCCATGCCCGCCTCTATCGGAACCAGAGCGTTCACAAGAGCGACGGTGCCGGTGAGGCACATGGCCGTCACAGCGACGCCGTTGAGCACCGAGTAGCCCGCCCTGGCGCCGAGCCCCTTCCACCCAGGGTGCCCGATGTAGATCGTTGTCGGGAAGCAACTGCCGAAAAGTGCAGCGATGATCGTCCCGACGCCGTTGGCAACCAATGATGAGCTCTCAGCATACGAATCGCCCGCCGCCTCGGCGGATTCTATGTTCTGCAGGCTCCCGATTACGTTGAACAGCCCCATGGGAAGGATCACGGACAGGAACCGCAACCACTGTTCCGGCGGCAGCTTGAAGACTGCACTTAGCGAGCCGCCACACCAGACGGGAACTTGCCAGGAAGCGTACCCCCACGCTTCTCGAACAGCCTCGACCCCCATGCCGCACCCTGTCCACCACTGCGGAAGGATCCATGCAAGCAGCGTCCCCGTGAGAATCGCGAGCAACCCGCCCGGAAGCCTGAGCGGAAGCCGGACTCCGCTGAAATACGTCACCAGCACGATCGCCAGAGGAACAAGGGCGATAAGCGGCTTGGACCAGATGCGGAGCATGAAAGGCATCGAGATGAACCCGATGGCGATGCCTGCGAGAGTGGCGAGCAACGCCGCCCGTGGCGTGTGCTGGCGCACCTTGCGAGCGACACACGCTCCCAACAACTCGATGATCCCACTACCTAGACATGCAAGCAGGCCCATTTGCCAGGCAAGCTCTGCGTTGTGTGTCTCGCGATACACCGGTGCCATGACGAAAAAAACGTAAACCAGAAGTGAAGGCGTGTTGATTCCGTATGGCAGAGCCGTTACATCCGTCCGTCCCTCGCGTTTGGCCAGACGACGGGCCTGCCAGGCATAGAAGAGGTTCCCCGCGAGAATGGATGCTGCCGCCCCGGGAAAGACCCTCATATACAGAAGGTAGGCCCACTCCCCGGTCATACCGCACAGTTCACCGCAAAGGGTGGCGATCAGCAGAAGCTGCACCAGGTTGTCGACGAACAACCCGAAGAACCCGTCGATGTCCCGTCTGACGAACCAGTGCATGCGGGTGACCAGAGTAACGGCCCACAGGCAGAGCGTCTAGCGAGTGATGCGTGCCCATCGGCCGGGACAGGCGCTTTGACGGCAAGCTGTGAGGCGGAGCATCCGCTGCAGCCGGCTGACTACCCGAACCGCGTGTCGACGCCACGGTCAAGGGAGTTGGTCAGCCGATCGTTATGGCCAGCGAGCGCGTCGCACGGACGGCCACGCGCGTGCACGCGGGTTCCTTGGCCGGTGCCGGGACGATCGTCGCGGTCGTCCGTAACACCGTCAGGACTCCGATCATAGCATCGGGTTATCGGTAGATGCGCACATCGCCCGAACGGGGCAGAGGCGCGTTGACCGTACTTTCAGGCCTTTTAGTCGGCAATCGGCGTGCACGCTCGTCCGGATTCACAGCCGCATGCTCATGAGGACGTTGACACGAGTGCGCCGGATGGTTAGCATGGACGGCACTGTTGTGCGCGGGTGTAGCTCAGTGGTAGAGCGTCACGTTGCCAACGTGAATGTCGTGGGT
>JBHHXS010000007.1:0-25968 GCA_046757145.1 Phycisphaerae bacterium
CGCCCATCGACGCTTCTAACTCTCCCCCGGGATCATCATTCCACTACGTAAGTGACACCGGATCGACGTCGATCGTGGTTGACTTTGCTCCGGTACGCAGATCGCCGTCGCTGGTAAGCCGTGCGAGCAGCGAGCGCATGATGGCAGCGTTCGCGGTGCGCACGAGCACGTCGTATCGATACCGCCCCCGCAGACGTGGGAGCACGCATCGGTTCGGCCCTAGGACATCTGAGGACTCCAACGAAAGCTTCTCGATGGCGGCGCGAATCCTCTCCGCAAGAGCTGCGGCCTCTTGTTTGGCCACGGCCTCACGTTCGTGCGCGATGACCACGCGTGCAAGTCTTCTAAACGGTGGCAGGCCGACACGCTCGCGGGCGCTGATTTCCGCGGCAGCGAAGGATTCATAGTCGTGTTTGAGGGCGCAACTGAGTGCGGGGATGTGGGGAGTAGCCGTCTGAACGACTACGCGTCCGGGGGCGTCGGCACGTCCGGCGCGCCCGGCAACCTGAGTTATCAGTTGAAACAGCCGCTCGTGGGCGCGAAAGTCAGCAGCGATGCCCGACAGATCCGCGTTCACCACGCCGACGAACGATACGCAGGGGAAGTCGAGCCCCTTGGCAATCATCTGCGTGCCCACAAGAATGTCGATTTTACGAGCTTCAAAACCGCTGATGATTCGCTGATAGCTGCTGCGATGCCTCATTGTATCGCTGTCGACCCGCTCTATGCGGGCACCGGGGAAGCGTTCGGCGAGAGCATCCTCGACCCGCTGCGTACCCAGACCCAGACGCGCGAGCCTCTCGCCGCAACCTGCCGTCGGGCAGAGAGTCGGGGTGGGCATGCGGGTTCGGCAGTAGTGACACATCGACTGTCCCGTCGACACGTGCACTACAAGTCCGGCGTTGCAGTTCGGACACTCGATGGACATCTTGCATTTCGGACAGTAAAGGCGATGGGCGAAACCCCGACGGTTCATAAGGATCACCGCTTGTTCCTTGCGATCGAGCGTCTCTTGCAGCAATCTCTCCATGGACCTTGACAGTACAACCGGGCGCTTATGCTCAGCTTGCTCGTCATTCATGTCGATTACGTGGACCTTCGGCATGGGGAGTGACTTGACGCGCCGCCTGAGAACCACCAGCTCGTAATCGCGGCGGTGTGTGGCGTTGTACCACGTCTCCACCGCGGGCGTCGCCGAACCAAGCAGAACCGGTATGTTGAGCTGCTTGGCGCGCATAATGGCTACGTCGCGCACATGGAAGCGCGGGGCCTGCAGGTTCTTGTATCCGGTCTCCTGCTCCTCGTCGACGCAGATCAGGCCTAGTCGCGGGCACGGAGCAAAGACCGCACTGCGAGTGCCTATCACAACCTGCTTATCCCCGCGGGCTACCTGCCTCCATATGATCGAGCGCTGGGAGTCGGTTAGCCCGCTGTGTATTACTGCTACACTTGCGAAGCGTGACTCAAGGCGATGCACAATCTGCGTGGTGAGCACGATCTCCGGTACGAGTAGGATTGCCTGATGCCGGGCGTCGGTCACGCTACGGATTGCCTGTATGTACACCTCCGTCTTGCCGCTGCCGCTGACGCCGAGGAGCAGTATAACAGCGAAGCGTGCGGCATCGATCCTCGCGTGGATTCCGTCAAGCGCTGCGCGCTGCTCGCTGTTAAGCTGAAAGTCCGGCTCACGACACGCGACGGGGGAGTCTGCCACGCTGCTGAGCTCCTTGCGCTTGATGATCTGAACCCAACCCGCCTTCACCAGCCCGCGCAGAACAGAGGCGGACACACCGGCCTCTGCGAGCAACAGATCAACGCGTACCGGCTCGTCCTTGGTCGCCAGCGTGTCGACCACCGCCTGTCGTCCGGGTGCTATGCGTCTGACCCCAATGCGGATCTCGTCGAGCGTGGCGCTCAGGCGTGCGTAGCGTACGGCGTGCAGCCCGCTCTGTCGCCGAACCGCCTCTGCCGTCATTGCCTTCAGCGTCTGGCCCAAGGGGCAGGCATAGTGAAGGGCGATCTCGCGTCCGAGAGCAACGAGATCGGGTGTGAGGAAGCTGACCTCATCGACGCACGCGTCAACAGGCCTGAGCGTGCTGTCCCAGACCTTGTGGTCCAGGCTTACCACGAACCCCTGGTGCTCCCGACCGCGCCGGCCGAGTCTAATCTGCACCCGCTGTCCCACGGCTAGTCTGGATTCCATGGACGGCGGCACGGCGAATGAGTAGGTTCGGTACGAGGGGATGAGCGGAGCCACCTCGGCGACCATGCCCCGGCGTTGGTCGCCCCCCTCCGTCCAGAGGTAACCCGATGTCTGCCCCATGTGAATGAAGACTACAACACGGAGCGTGAACTGTCACCGATGCTGAGCAGGCTCGAGGTAAAGCGCCGCCGCTGCTGCGCGGTGGACCGTGCCTAACCCTCGCAACGCGCGAGTACGACGACGCCGGCTGCGTCAGCGTCCGCAATCATCTTAACGCGGTCGATGATCACGGTCATGCCCGCCTCTATCACGAGCATCTTCGCGCCGTGTTCTTTGAGCAGGGCGATTGTGCCCGGACCGACGGTGGGAACGTCGAAACGCATATCTTGACTCGGTTTAGCCACCTTGATCAGCGTCCATCCTCCTCGACGGCAGAGGCGGCCGGCTCGCTCTATCATGTAATCGGTACCCTCGATGGCCTCGACCGCGATGACCTCGGTCTCCTTTACAGCGATGGCCTGTCCGATGTCCAGTCGGCCGATTTCCTTGGCGATCTTCCATCCGAAGTCGAGGTCTCTGAGCTGAGCTGACGACGGCTGGCATCTGCCAAGCACACCCTCGGGGGCGAGGTGCTGTTCCGAGTATTGAACACACTTCTCCATGACGATGCCGTGGCGCTCGAATTCATCCGCAAGCGCGGAGAGGATCGTGTCGTTGCGCTTGTCGGGAAGCGCGAGGAGCCAGAAACGCAGCGCGGTCAGGTCGGGAAGCAACCTGAGGATGCTCAGGCGTCCGTACATCGCAGCCTTCGTGACCGAGCCTGCAAGAATGACGCGGCTTATGCGGTTGCGCTTGAGAATCCGAATCCACCGCCCCAATGCGGTGAGGCGCGCCCAGTGAAAGCGGTGGGCGCAACGTGCCAGCCTGCCGTCGGCAAGCCCACGCAGCCCGATGACGGTGACATGACGCCCGGCCTGGATGGCACCATCGACCACCATCAATGGAAAGAGCCCCGCGCCGGCGATAATCCCCAACCGCTGAGAATGGAACGGATCCGTTTCGGACATACCACCGTCTACGCACACCTGCGCATGTGCGTGCTGCATCAGCGCCGGCCATTGTTCTTGACGCGTTCGCGCAGCGCCTCAACCTCGCGTTCGAGCTCCCTGATGCGACGGATCCACTCCGGGAGCTGTCGCACGGCGACCATCGAGCGCTTGGCTTTACTTAGCTCCGTCGCGGGGGAACCGAGTATCCTGGCGTTGTCCCCGACGTTTCCCCGGATGGCCGAGTGGCCTGCCACCTGAACGTTATCCCCAATCGCGACGTGTCCTTGGACTCCAACCAGACCGCCGAGAGTTACATGTCGCCCGACATGAGCGGAGCCTGCGATACCGTCTAGACCGGCGAACAGGCAGTTGGGCCCCACCTTGGTGCCGTGTCCGATGACAACTACGTTGCCGAACTTCGACCCCGGGCCGATTTCGGTCGTCCCAAGAGTCGCCCGGTCGATAGAGCAGTTGGCGCCGATCTCAACGTCATCTCCGACGAGTGCCCGCCCGACCTGCGGTATCTTCACCCACTCGCCGCCGTACGGCGCGTAGCCCATACCGTCTTCGCCTATGACCGAGCCCGAGTGGACCGTAACGCGGTCGCCCAGCTCGCATTGATCGTAGATCACCACATTGGGGAACAGCGTGCAGTCGCGGCCCATTCGCACACCTGCTGCTATGTAGCAGCCGGGGTAGATCGTGCAGTTGTCCCCGATGACTGCTTCTGCCGCGATCGTTACGCCGCCGGCGATGTTCGGGTTGAGCCCGATCCGGGCGGTAGGGGCGATGCACGCACCCTTGTCTATCCCCCAATGCGGATGCTTCCTGTGGCCATGCAACGTGACGATCACTGCGGTCACCGCACCGTATGGGTCGTCGCAGCGCAGGGCGGACACACCTTCACGCAGGGGAATACCGCCTTTCAGAATCACGGCGGATGCGCTGGTGCGCTGCGCCGCCTCAAGATACTTGGGATTGGCCAGAAAGCTGATGTCGCCCTCGGACGCCTCTTCGAGTGTGTTGACGCGGGTGATGATGCGGTCGTCACCTTCGATTGTCGCGGGGAAGCCCTTGTCGGCCAGAATGAGACACAATTCGCTTAATCGATACCGGGTGGTCTGCGGCATATCGTCATCCACACGTGCGCTGTTGCACGGCCTCAACGGCCGGATTCGTAGCAAGGGCAACAAGCCCTGCGTCATGCCGATCACCATTCTAAGAACCGGCTTTGCAGTATGTCAAACTTACCACACCCCCGGGAAGCCGTTGGTGGTGTATGTAAGTGCCTTGCGGGGAAGGGGTTGTGGCTGGCCCACACTCCTCAGGGAAGGGGCGGATTCGAGCGTTTCGAGAACCGTCGGCAGCCCGTCGGGCGGGATGGCTGCTCGTTGTGTAGTCAATGGCGAGCGCGGAGCCGATATCGGTTCACGGCAGAAGTTCGCGTCCCCGCGAATCACGATCTCGCCCTGGGGCCACCGCCGGTGGATCACGGACACTATGCGCTCGAGCTCTTGCATACGACCCTCATACTCGCCTCATACTCCCGCCAAGGCCTGCCGTGGTCTTGCTCACCACCGCGCGATGCTCCTCTGGCGGCGGGCGTTGACCGAGAGCAACCGTGATCTTAGCATCAGACTATGTTACATTATCGACCTAGCCGCGAGCAGTGCGTTGCCCTTTGTGATGATGCCAGCGCCGTTACGGTTTATTGCAGCCTCCTCAGCGATCAACTGACGCCCGTATCCGCATTTGAGAGGCTGGCGCCTGCCGCGGGTCATGCGTTCCTCCTGGAGAGCGTTGTCGGGGGCGAGAAGATCGCCCGCTACTCCTTTCTGGGAAGCTCCCCTTTTTCCCTGGTGGAGGCATCCGGCGACAAGGTGGTAGTGACGAGCCCCGTTGGGCAGGAGATCCACGACGGGCGCGACCCTCTCAAGGTACTCGAGGAGTGTCTTTCCCGGCACCGTGTGATCCATCCGGCGGGGCTCCCGCGCTTTCTCGGCGGCGCGGTGGGGTATGCAGGGTACGACCTGGCACGTCATTACGAGAGACTGGGCACCCCACCTCGCGACGACAGGCAGCTTCCCGACTTACAGTTCGGGCTCTATGACGAGATGGTGGTCTTCGACCATGTGCGCAAGTTGGTGCATGTAGTAGCACACGCCCACACTGGTAACGGTGTGGATGGGGCGTCTGCGTACGACAAGGCGTGCTCATCGATCGAGGCGATCGTAGCACGTTTGGAGGAAGATCGTCGCGAGCCCCTCAAGCCGATGATTCCCCCGGCGTCGGACGACCCGCCCTGTGACAGTAATCTTACAAGTGAAGAGTTCGAACATTTGGTGGACCGCTGCAAAGACTACATCCGCGCGGGAGAGATCCTCCAGGTTGTCATATCGCAGAGACTCTCTGCCGTCACTTGCGTCGCTCCATTTGACATCTACCGGGCGCTGCGTGTGGTCAATCCGTCGCCGTTCATGTTTTACCTGCAGAGCCCGTCCGTGACTCTGGTAGGAGCGTCTCCGGAAATCCTCTGCCGGCTCGAGGGGCGCACCGTGTACACACGGCCCCTGGCCGGTACGCGCCCGCGCGGGCAGACGGCTGCGGAGGACCTCGGCCTGCAGCGCGAGCTTCTTGCAGATCCGAAGGAGCGCGCGGAACACGTGATGCTGGTCGACCTGGGACGCAACGACCTCGGTAGAATCTGCCAGGCGGGAAGCGTGAAGGTCGATGATCTCTTCTCCGTCGAGCGTTACAGCCACGTGATGCACCTTTGCAGCGGTGTCAGCGGCACGCTCGAGCGTGGCAAGTCGGCGTTTGACGCACTGCGCAGCGTCCTGCCCGTGGGCACAGTCAGCGGGGCCCCGAAAATCCGTGCAATGCAGATCATCGACGAGCTCGAGACGGTTCGCCGGGGGGCGTACGCCGGAGCGGTGGGCTACATCGATTTCTCCGGCAACATGGACACGTGCATCGCCCTGCGCACTTTGGTGGTGACCCCCGCATCCGACGGCAAACACAGAGTCGACGCCCACGTAGGGGCCGGCATCGTCGCTGACTCCGAACCCGCCCTCGAGTATGGCGAAACCCTCAGCAAGGCTCAGAGCATGCTCAGCGCGCTGCAGATCGCCAGCGCGTGGCGTGACGCGCTGCGATAGCCACGGCCCCGGACTGCATCGCGGGTCGCGCTTTGTGCGGTACCGGGGGAGCGGCGAACCGGTCCCACCGACTTGTGCGGGTCGCACATCAGAGCAGACTCCAAAGACGCCCAGCCAGTCGCCACAGCTCGCGCCAGAAGGCGCGGAGTGAGTCCGATCGCAAGAGATAGCACACAAAGCTCAGGGAGCACAAGGCCAACAGGCCGTGTTCCGCAGTGAATGCAAACGGCGAAGACGCCGCGCGCCGACTGCAAGAAGTGTCGCATGCCCTACTCGCCGTTAGTGTTTGTGTCGATTTCATTACCGGTATACCACACCTGATGTAAAGTCATGGTAAGTGCCGCGGCGGCCTGCAGCCTGCTCGCTTGCAACGACGCGATAGACGCGCGTCGGCGCGGTTGTTGCCAGACGCGGTGCGTGCGTGTCGTCGTAGACCAGTTCGAGAGGCAGATCCGTGGGCCAATCTCGCGGCCAGGGCGGCCGTGTATAGATATAGTCGATCCCGTGTTCACGCAGTGCAGTCGCGGAGATCGTTCTTCCATTCAGCAACTTTCCCCAGTGCTCCGGTGTGATCACCACGTTGCTAAGATTGTCGCCAAGCAGAGGATAGGATAAGGTCGGCGAGGCAAGATTGAGCAGGCGAGTGCCCGGTTCGAACGTGTCTATGAGCTCCGGAATCTCGTAGAAAGCCGCACGACTCCAATTACCGCTGCGTACCCTGCCGAGGATGGAATGGACCGGTTGAATCGTGGCAATCGTTGCCGTCGTACCGAGAGACAATGTCAGCAGCGTGAGTGTCATCCTGCTCGCATAGGCTGTTAGTCGATCGATCAGGAGGGCAGCTACGGGTACCGCGACGAGGACGAGAGGCAAGATGAACCGCAACATCTCGTGAAATATCGTTAAGAGCATTACAATACCGCTTAACGCAAGTATCACGTATATCAGTTGCCAGCGCTCTTCAAGGTGATGCCCCTGCATACGCGCTCGCCCTCGCCTTCGAAGTGTGGAGATTAGCGCAGCCAAAACGCCGACCGGTACGAACGTGGCGTACGCGGCTCCGAGGGCGTTGCCGGTGCTGTAGGGGTATCCACGCCGTGAGGAGTTCTTCGACTCTCGCCAGGGGTAGTCCCACCAACGCTTGACGCGCAGGCGCAGACTGCGTTCTGGAAAGGCCTCTTGCGCTGTATAGCCCGGGAGTAGCTGGTGTCCAGCCACCTCTACGGCCAGTGGGTAGAACGGGTTGCCGGCCCGCACCGCACCGCGCACGAACCAGAATGCCGAACAGGCAAAAACACCTAATCCGAACAGCAGCGCGCAGCCGGCCGCCCGCCGCATTGAGAAACGCAGCCCGCCCGGACGAAGCCACTCCCCGGCGACCGCGACGACGCCCAGCAGGGGGACGAGGACCAGATAAGTTGTCTTGCTTCCCAGCGCGATTCCCGCGGCCAAGCCGGCCAGCGTCACCAGGCCTCGGCGTTGTACGTCGGTGCGGGCACGCGTCGCCCAGACAAGTGCCAACAGGGCGGAAAGCCAAGCTGTCGCGGCATACAGGTCGATGTAGCTCGAGACGCTTTGAAATACTACCAGGGGGACGCTCAGACCGACACAAACGCAACTGATTGATGCGCGTCGCCCGGCGCCGACAGCACGCGCAAGCCCGAACATGACCGCACCGAGAAGCAGCGCCTTGGGGAGGTGAACCAGTGGGAACAGGCGTTCAAGTTTGCCGAAGGCTAGCAGGCATGCAACGATCATCCCGTTCTCGGGGAAACACTGATGTATCACGCCCTTGGTGAGATTGATCGCGTGGTCACGTGCCCAGCCAACGGCTACCAGCAGATGATAATGCAGCCCATCCCAACCCGTCGGGTAGCGGGTGACTGCATCGAGCAGGAAAGCGCCATACATGCCGACAACGATCAGCATCGGCACCCGCCAGGCACCGCGAAGCCCCGATGCAGGTTTCAAGGCGGGCCCGGGCCGTTCGCCGGCGCAGGCGGGCAGTCGGAGGATCAGTCGCCGCGCTAGGCAAACCAACATGATGAATACGACGGCGACGGCCTCGGGTGTGAGAAGCCCGCGCCCGGACGCCATCGAAAGAAGGGCGACGAACTGGACGGAAGCGATCAATCCGGCGGTGGGCAACGTGCACGCGAGGGCCCAAGCGCTCGCTCGTTCCGTCACACCGCAGCGCACGCACCAGTTCAGGCCGTCGCGCCACGCTACAAGCCATACCACGCCTATCGTCACCAGCGTGATTGCGTGAACTCCCGTCATATAGTGAGTTATCGGTCAGTGACGGGGCGAATGCCTGTGTGCGCGAACCGGTGACTCCGACCTAGTACATGGCGAGACGCACGAGGTGGTCGTAATACTGATCGGCCCCGGCATCCAGTATAGGGCCGAAGTAGGTCTGGAAGACGGCCCGGGCGGGACTTATGTGTGCCGCATCCGCCGACACCAACCGGGCGGCCCCAACGCGGGCCGAATACCTGCCCTCACCAATGTCGCGCAGGAGGGCGTCAAAGGCGCCGGCGTGGCGGCTGCCGGTGCGAAGAAACGTGATCAGAGCCCACACCTGAGCGTAATACTCCTGCGTCAGCCGGTTGTCGTCACGTCCGATTATCGCGCCGGGGTCCGTGTCTAAAAGCTCAGCTAGCGGCAGTACCCTGTTCTCGCGCAGAGCGCTGCGCAGGCTATTGAGGCGGTAGGTGTTGTGTTGGGGGGTGAAGCGTGGCAGCGGGCCCGACCAATCGACGGCTTCGTGCCAGCAGGCAAGGCCCTCGTTCAGCCAGGCGGGCATTGCGGCGCGCACGTGCAACGCAACGTACTGATGCCACCCCTCATGCGCGATAGTCGCAAGCGTGGACCAACGGTTGGCGTGGAAAAGAACGGAAGTGTTACCTTCAGTGTATCCACCGGCTCTGATCTTCGAGTACACAGGCAATCTGGCAGGGAACCTGCACCGTGTGAACCGCAGCCACTCTGGGCGCGTCGCCAAGACGTAGATGGTCAGTCTTCGGTCGGGCTGGGCTGAGGAAGGCACTGTGGATTCGTAGCGCTTGTAAGCGGCCTCGACGAAGCCGGGCAGCGCAGCTTCGAACTCCGCGTCACGCAGCGTACTGATCACCTCGAAATGCTCGGTGGTAATGCGCCGGCCCGTGAATCCATTGTACGACCACGGCTCGGTGATGGCACCCACGTGCCCAGGCTTTAGCTGGGCACATCCCCCGCCGAGCACAATTACCGCCGGCACCACAAGTGCCCAGGGCAGACGACCAGGTTGCGATCTGAGTATCCTATGCATCAGCCCGCTCGACCTCCGACGCCGCGATGCTAAGGGAGTGTGTGCGATCGAACAACGCCTTGGACGCTGCCGCCGGCACTGACTATGATAGCCGCTTCGTGAGCGGCTTGTTCCCGCGCGCCACGGGGCGATGTCCAGTACGGGTTTACACAGGCATTACGTGCAACAAGAGGGGCTCCCAAGACGATGGCGAACAACGACCAGACGGAAAAGGTGATTATCATAGGTTCCGGGCCGGCGGGTTGGACCGCCGCGATCTATTCTGCTAGGGCCAACCTGAGGCCTCTCGTGTTCGCGGGTAGGCCAAAAACGTCTCCCAGCACGATTCTACCAGGCGGCCAACTGATGATGACCACCGACGTGGAGAACTACCCGGGTTTTCCGGAGGGTATCACGGGGCCCAAGATGATGGCCTACATCGAGCAGCAGGCGGTGCGCTTCGGCACCCGCATCGTCACGGACGGCGGCATGTCCGTCGACGTGTCGAATCCGGACGATGGCCACATGTACGCCTATCAAGATTGCAAAAGGGTGGACCTGTCGAAAACGCCGTTTGTTGTGGTGGGGGAGGATGGTGCGGAATACCGCACCCACGCGCTCATCATAGCAACCGGGGCGACGGCGAATTGGCTGGGTCTGAAAAACGAGCTGCGTCTGGCACAGATCGGCGGGGGGGTAAGCGCGTGCGCCGTTTGCGACGGGGCCCTGCCAATCTTCAGGGATAAGGAGCTTGCGGTGGTCGGAGGCGGCGATTCCGCGGTGGAGGAGGCGACGTACCTGACCAAGTTCGCTTCGAAGGTCTACATGATCCATAGGCGTGATCAGCTTCGCGCATCCAAGATCATGGCCCGGCGCGCAATGGAAAACGGCAAGATTCAAATCCTATGGAACAAGGTCGTGACCGACGTGCTGGGCGAGGAGATGATCACGGGTGTTAAACTCTCGGATACGGTTACCGGGGAGGAATCGAGTCTGGCGGTCGGCGGGTACTTCGCCGCCATCGGACACACGCCCGCGACGGAGTTTCTCGAGGGGCAACTGACGCTCAACGAGAAGAAGTACATCAAGCTGGCCGATCCCTATCGGTCCACTACGAGTGTGGAGGGGGTTTTCGCTGCCGGGGACGTGGTAGACAGCGTGTACCGCCAGGCCGTCACCGCGGCGGGCACCGGCTGCATGGCCGCCATCGACGCCGAACGCTGGCTTGCGGAGAAGGGGATTGCTTGAAACGCGGACGTTCTCAACTCGCGGGCCGTCCGCATATTGTCATCCTACGCAGCTCGATCCTACCTGAGCTCTCGCCCCTATGTTTGCACGCTAAGCGGCACCGTCTTCAGCGCCGATGGCGGCCACGTAATAGTGTAGCGGTTGCCGCCGCTGTGCTCCAACGTCAGGGGCAGGTGTAAAGGTAGCGGCGACATGGGCCAGACGTGTCCCACACAATCGGTCGTTAGTATCGGCAGCGCGTGCCGCGGCGGGAGATGGTGATCCAACATAGAGATAACGGCCGGGGTCAAGTCCTCGTATCCTTTGTGAAAGTCGCCTAACAACACCCCCGCGCAGCGCTCCCACAATCCGGCAACGGTTAGATGTGCCAGCAGCCGATCGATGCGCTGCGGCGTTTCGTTGAAGTCCTCTATCAGCAGCCAGCGCCCCTCAGGGCCAAACCACCTGGCGTATCGAGAGCCGATCAGCGTTGACGCGACTGTGAGGTTCCCACCGACCACGGTTATCTGGCATTGGTCGCCCAGGCTTCCGGCAACGAGCTCCGCCGTAACAGCCCGCGACGTACCTCGTCCCTCTATCATGGCAGCCACGTCGCGAAGGAAGGTGCACAGCTCAGGCAGCAACCGGGCCTGTGCCCAGTTCTTGTCGGCGTCCCCAGCACCCGGCCCTCCCGCCGTGCGTTGCCGTACGTGGCGCTTCAGGCCATACGTCAAGAACGCCGGGCCCATGTCGTACACCCCAATGCCCTGATCGTATGATCCCACAATGTTCACCAGCGTCGTCAGCTCGCTGAATCCGAAGACAGCCACCCGACTACTGCGCGCACTTAGCACCGAGAAATCGATGATAGGAAGGACACGTGTAAACCAGGCCCCCCCCCTGATGAGGACGACAGCGACGACGTGATTGTCAGCGAGCGCTTGCTGGATATCGGCGGCCCGCAGAGTGTCGTCCTGGCGCCCGCCGCGGTGCTCCTCTTCCGCGGCTTCTATCAGAGCCTCATTCCCGGTGACAACGTATGTGGATCCGAATGCCTCCTGCACGGTATCGATAAGATCCGACGCACACCGGACCTCGATGGCTTCCAAAAACGGACGGCACGACCCGGCCGGCGCGATGATGTGGATCTTCGGACGTTCCACGGCTTCTATCCGCGCCTGGCAGCGCGGGCGAACGCTCGGGCAAGCGACGCATCGATCGGCACGGAGGCATCACCACCCGGCTTCAGCGCCGTTCCTACGATTATCCCCGAGGATGACTCCATCAGGCAGCGTGCACTCTCAGCAGTGGCCCCGCTGCCGACGTACACGCGTCGATCGGGGACGGCGGCCCGAACGCAGGTCAAGTGGTCGGGGTTTACGGGCTCGCCAGTGGCGCGACCGGTCACGATCAGGCCATCCGCTAAACCGCGATATGCCGTCTCCCTCGCGGCGGATGCCAGGTCGGGCTGACTTACGGGTTCGGCATGCTTGACATGTACGTCCGCGAGAATTGCGATCCGCGCCCCGAGTTGTCTGCGGTAGCGCAGCGTCTGAGCCGCCCTGCCTTCGATCATACCCTGATCCGTGGCGCTGACCCCGGTGTGCACGTTAACGCGAATGAACGATCCCCCCGCGGCCGCCGCAATACCTAGAGCTGACCGCGCGTCGTTGCGCAGGGCGTTGATACCCAATGGCAGCGAGGTTGCGCGCCGGGCGCGGTCTGCCACGAGCGCAAGCGCGGCGACGCTGCCCGGGCTTAGGCGGCTACCGGAGAACGGAAGATCACCGAAGTTCTCCACGATGATCGCGTCGAAACCGGCGTCCCGCAGGATCAAGGCGTCAGCCAACGTACGCTCGATGATCTCGTCCATCGGAAGCTGGTGGCACGGAGCGCCGGGAAGAGCGGGGAGATGGACGACTCCGATCAGAGCGGGGGACGGGAGGTCGATCATGTGTCAAGAAGTCTTGCGGAACACGGCGACAACGTCCTCGACGGGCACCACGTACAGGCAATTGTCGGCATCGAACTCCACGGGGATCGCCCGCTTGGGGTTGAACAATACCCGATCGTATTGCCTGAGTGGGAAATCGTCGTCCTTGTCCACCTGAGAGGACACCGCGACAATCCGGCCTGAGATCGTGGGAATCTCAATGGAATCGGGAAGCTCGATCCCGCCTTTGGTGACCTTCTTGTCCTCGTCCTTACGAATGAGCACGCGCTTGCCGAGCGGCTCCACGGTTTCCATCTTCGGTTTCTGTATTTGGGCCCGATCACGCATTGTATTGGACCTTTCTGTGGCACCCCCAGGACCGTACCTGGATCGCGCTACTATGTATTGTACGCCATTCATCGTGGCCAGCCAACGCCTCAGGCTTCCGGAATACGATCGGCCTGTCTTCTGTAATAACTTGCAACGCGCACTGGCATCTGGCCGTGGGAAGGCGGGAGACAGTTATTGGCAGCTCCCTGCGGCGCCCCGCAGACACGCGGTGGTCGCAGGCACCTCTTCGTGCGATGAGGGGATCTTTTCGGGCGGTGCATAATATGTTATCACCCCACGTTTCAGTTGACGGCCCCGGCCGACGGTTGTCCGGACGAGTGGGTGAGGGCCAAAGTGCCCCGGCTACAGGGAGACGAGAATGATAGACCCGCGAATGACCAAGCTGGCTGAACTACTGGTGCACTACTCCACGGAGCTCAAGAGCGGCGATAAGCTTCTCATCGAGGCTATTGACGTCCCGGTGGAGATGACATGCGAGCTTGTTCGTGTCGCCCGCCAGGCCGGAGCCGACCCACTCGTGACACTCAAAAGCAACCGTGTTAACCGGGCATTGATGATCAACAGCTCGCGCACCCAGATGGATCTCATAGCCGAGACCGAAGCGCTGCGCATGAGCCGAGTCGATGCCTACGTGGGTCTGCGCGGCAATTACAACATCGCTGAGCTGTCTGATGTGCCTGACGACGGGCACAAGCTGTTCCAGGATACCGTCTGGCGGCGTGTGCACCTCGAGATTCGTGTACCCAAAACCCGCTGGGTCGTGCTCCGCTGGCCCCATCCGTCAATGGCGCAGCAGGCCAATCGCAGCACGGCATGCTTCGAGGATTTCTATTTCGATGTGTGCACGATGGACTACGCCCGGATGTCCGAGGCTATGAAACCGCTGGCAAAACGCATGGAGGAGGCGGACGCCGTCCGCATCGTCGGGCCGGGCACGGACCTGCGATTCTCAGTTGCGGGAATCCCGGCGATCCCCTGCGATGGAAAGCTGAATATTCCGGACGGTGAGGTTTTCACCGCCCCCGTACGCGACAGCATCAACGGGACAGTGCAATACAACGCACGATCCATATACCAGGGGATTGTGCACGACGACGTGCGCCTGGAGTTCAGCGAAGGCAAGATCGTCGGCGCCAAAAGCACCAACACCGAACACCTCAACCAGGTGTTCGACACTGATGAAGGCTCGCGCTATGTGGGCGAATTCGCCATAGGATTCAACCCCTACGTTACCGAACCCATGCTGGATATCCTCTTCGACGAGAAGATTGCGGGATCGTTTCACCTCACCCCGGGGCAGGCCTACGACGAGGCGGACAACGGCAACAGGAGTACTGTGCATTGGGATCTGGTTTGCCTTCAGGATGCCGCTCACGGTGGCGGAGAAATCTGGTTCGATGGTGAGCTGATCCGAAAAGACGGGCTATTCGTTGTGGACGACCTCAAAGGCCTTAACCCGGAGAACCTGAAGTAATCTGGGCGGCCACCGGCTGCTTCCAGCAGTAGACGGAGGCCTGTCTATCTGCCTCGTCGCGCCTCTAGCGCAGATGTGAAGCGCACGCCGCATGCATGCGGTGCGACGTGGCCCGTGCCCGCACACGGGCCGGAAATGTGGTCAGCGGTCAGCGCGTGCCGCGAATGAAGACAGCGTATTCCTTGGCGCTCATCAGGGCGTTCATCGGCTCGATCGAGTCAGCCTTGATCTTGACCAGCCAGCCCTCTTCGAATGCATCGTCGTTGATCAGCTCCGGATGATCCACCAGGGCGCTGTTGGTTTCCACTACCGTGCAGGCCAACGCTGTATACACCTCGGACGTCGCCTTGACCGACTCGACCTCCCCGATGGAATCTCCAGCGTCGAAGGACGTTCCGACCTCGGGCAGGGCGACGTACGTTATGTCTGTGAGCTCGTCCGCAGCGTACTGCGTAATGCCCAACGTTACGAGGTCTCCGTCAATAAGAAGCCATTCGTGCGACTCAGTGTATTTGCGATCGGATGGGACGGCCATTACTATCCTCTACCACGCTGTCACCCGGGGAGCCACGCACTCGCGCAGTTCTCCTAGAAACCCGTGTTATCAAGCCTTCTCTCGTTTGTAGAACGGCAACTTCACCACTCGCGCCGGGGTTCGCTTGCCTCTCACGTCGACCTCAAGCTCGGTGCCTTCCTCCGTATACTCCGTGCTGACGAATGCCATGGCAAGACTCTTGCGAAGGGTTGGGCTCAGTGTACCGCTGGTCACTTCACCCACCTGCGTGTCGCCCGCGAAAACGGCGTAATACTGCCTTGCAATACGCCGTCCGTCCAGCTCGAGTCCTACCAGCCGCCGCCGCAACCCTGTTGCCTCTATTCTCCGCAGCGCTTCTGCCCCGATGAAATCCTTTGATAGGTCGACACACCACTCCTGTCGGGCCGAGAAGGAGTCTACGCGTTCGCTTAATTCGTGGCCATAGAGCGGCATCGCAGCCTCGATGCGCAGTGTGTCGCGGGCGCCAAGGCCGGCTGGCTTGACGATACGGTGCGGCTCCTGCTTGGTCCCCATAAGGTAGGGCAAAAGAATCCGCGCCGCACCTGCCGGGACGGCCACCTCCACTCCGTCTTCGCCCGTGTACCCGCTGCGGTAGACGACAATTCGTGTGCCCATCAACTCATACGTTGTGAACCCGTAGCGGGAGAGGGTGGATAGGTTCCGCCCGGCAATCTGATCGACAACTTCCATGGTTTTGGGACCCTGGACCGCGAGCATCGCTGTGGAAAGTGTGTCGTCCCGGACAACTGCGTCGAACCCGCGCCCGCAGTCGTTGAGCCAGGCGACGATTTTCTCGCGGTTGGCGCCGTTGCATACGATACCCCAGTCCTCCTCGAACCTGGAGACTATGACGTCGTCGAGTATACCGCCATCCTCCCTGCAGATGTGTGAATAGTATGACCTGCCGACCTTCGCATCGGCCAGATTACGTGTGCAGACGTAGTCCAACAAGCGTTGTGCGTCGCGCCCCGACACACTCAGCCGACCCATGTGTGATACATCAAAGACGCTACAGGCAGAGCGCGTATGGAGGTGTTCCTCGGTGATGCCCGCAAAGTGGAGGGGCAACAGCCACCCTGCAAACTCGACCATATGCCCCCCAAACTCCATATGTTTATCGTGTAGAGGCGTCCTGATTCCAGACTCGCACATTCGGGTAACGTAGAAACGCGCCCGTGAGGTGTCAACCGACACACGGCGGCACCCGCCGCCCTGTCAACACGCACCCAGATTCCACTGCAGGGCTTCAGCCAACGGCTTCTTAGGGATATCCGGGACCATGCACGTCGGCGCGGGGTCCCCGACGGGGATGAGCAGGAACGGCTTCTCATTGGGCGGCCTCCTGAGGATCTTGCGGAGGAACCTCATGGGGCTTGGCGTGTGGGTCAGCGTAGCCAACCCTACTTGGTGACAGGCCATCAAGAACATCCCCGCAGCAATGCCGATCGACTCCGCCGGGTAGTAGTTGGGCGTGCGCTTCCCGCCGACCTCCTCCCAGTCGATCCTAAACAGAACCACTAGCCACGGGGCGATCTCAAGAAACGGCTTGGCGGGATCCGTTCCCAACGGCTCGAGGGCGGCGAGCCACTCCGGCGGAAAGCGTCGCTCGTAGTTCTCGAGTTCCTCCGCCTCAGCCGCCAGTCTGATCCGGCTCTTCAAGCCAGCGTCGTCGATCGCGACAAATCTCCAGGGTTTGCGATTAGCCCCGCTTGGGGCGGTGTGGGCGATTGCTATGACCTTCTCTATCAACTCGCGCGAGACCGGCCTATCGCTGAAACTGCGACAGCTCCGCCGGGCTCGCATTACGCGAAGCAGGGCATCTGCGCCGCTGCCCATCTCTGCCTCGCTGCGGCGCTGCATACTATAGGGTATGAAACCTGCCATGCGCCGGTCGTCGTTTGCCCGGCTACGTCTCGTTACCGGGGCGGAGCCAATCGCCATCAGCCGGCGAGTAATCGAGCAGTTCGTCGTCGGCGAAGTACAGGGCGATTTCGGCCGCCGCGGTTTCGGGCGAGTCGCTGCCGTGCACCAGGTTAAAGGTCCGGCTTACGCCGAAGTCGCCCCGGATGGTGCCGGGGTCGGCTTCGTACCCGAACGTCGCCCCCATGAGTTTGCGGGCGATTGCGACGGAGCGGTCTCCCTGCAATACCATCACCACCACCGGACCGCTGGTGATGTAGTCTATCAGCGGGGGATAGAACGGCTTGCCCCTATGCGGGGCGTAGTGGCGTTCGGCCAGCTCTCTTGAAACCCGCATGAACTTCATGCCGACGATGCTAAGTCCCTTATCTTCGAAGCGTTGAGTGATTCGCCCGATTAGGCGCCGCTGCACCGCGTCCGGTTTTAGAATGATTAGGGTCCGTTCCACTGATCATGATCCCGTCTTGGCTCGTCAGGTACGCCCCGACTACACCGCCGAACGCGACCTGTTCTCTTACCAACCATTGCACCGTCGTGGACAAGTCGTCGGGGCACACCGCTACTGGCGTGCTGCCCGCACCATGGCGTCCAGGTTCTCGGAAGGTACGGCAACAGGGTCGAAGGTACAACCTGCGGATATGATCAGCGGACGGTCCCCCGCCTGCCTTCTCGCGTCACCCACTTCGTGCTCAACGTCACTCGGTGTGCCTCGCGGAAGAGTGGTCAGGTTGTCCACTCCGCCGCACACCACGGGGCGTATTCGGCCGATGACCTCCGCAATCGCCGGCCCGGCTGCCCTGTCCGCCCAGTTGATCACAGCGGCGGGGTATGCAGCGAAGGCATCGAAGTCCCGCGGCACACCGCAGACGTGCAGGACATTGCAGGGCCCCACGCCGCCCCCTTCGAGGATTTGTCGGTCCGTCTGCCGTACCATGTCATCATACGTCTCGCGTCCGTTGACATCGGTGTTGACCCAGTCGTCGCGCACGCTCATGAAGATCCCGTCTGCCCCGGCGTCGATGCAGCGTCGGGCAAAGTTGCCCAGTGATTCCCCGATTACGGCAAGGGCGTGCGCCACGGCGGAGCGATCCTCTGTAAGCAGCTCACTGATTCTCACGTCCGCCGGCGTGAGCGCCCCGTGCAGCGTCGGTGGGCCGTGGTGGTCCCGTCGTTCCGGCGTCATGACGAGCCGGCGAAGCACCGCCCAGGCATTGAACACTGTAGTTATCAAGAAGACCTTGCCTTTGAGTTGATCTGCGAGGGCTCGGATCAGATCAAGCTGTCTGCCGAAGCCCGCCTCCGTCCCGTTGAGCACGGGGAGATTGCACAGGCCAGCCGGGTCGTCGCTTTCCAGCGTCGCCGGATAGACCTGATCATTCATGATTTTGAGGAAGTCCAGCTCATACCGTGCAAGGTGCTGCAAATGGGCGTTCACCGCTGCAGGCCCGGCAGCTTGCTCGGGGGGGAAGTGATACCAGAAGCTGACCGGCGGGTAATCCGGTTTGTCGCCGGCCAACACGGCGGACATTCTTTCCATGTGGGTCATCAAGGCCATGTTTGAGCACCTACGGTTGGTCCGCGACCGTCCCTGTAGCCCATCAAACGGGGACGGTATTAGTCGGTTTCCTCAACAGCTCGCAGTGGAGGAATGGCGTCGGCGTCCACACGGTCCACTTTTGGGAGGTCCTTAAGCGATTCCAAGCCGAACACCTGAAGGAACTTCGTCGTGGTCCCGTACAGCAGCGGGCGGCCGACTTCCTCGGCTCGGCCCACAATGCGGACGAGATCCATCTCTCTTAAGCGTACGAGCATGTCTCCCACAGCGACTCCGCGGACGGCTTCGATGTCGGCACGCAGCACCGGCTGCTTATAGGCAACGATGGCGAGCGTTTCCAGCGCAGCCTGTGACAATCGCGACTCCGCACGGCTCTTATGCAGCTTGGCAAGCCAGTTGTTGTACGCCGGCAGCGTGAGCATCTGGTAGCCCTTAGCGATAGACTCTATGCGGAACGCCACACCCGCTTGCTCATAACGCTCGTTGAGTTTCCGGACATGAGCCCGGACGTCGCCCGCATCACCACTGCCCAGGAGCTGGGCGATCTTAGCCGCCGGCAGCGGTGCGTCAGTTGCGAACAGCAACGCCTCGACCACGTTCTCCACGGTGACGTCCGGAGCGTGATCCTCCGAAGGCTGTTCGGTCGGTCTGTCCGCTACCTCGGTCATCAACGCCCATCATAATCGCGCCCGTGGTGTATGGCGACACCGTTGCATTACCGGGCGGATCGGGCTATATCGACCCCGGCTAGAATTGTTGCCGAGGATCGCGCGTGCCCGACGAGGTAAACCGTATTCGTAACCCCGATTTCTCCCGGGGGCGCTGCGCTCCCGCAGCCTGGGTCTTCAACTCCGACACCCGCGGGGCGTGCTGGCATCGCCCCGGCGACGGGCGTGTGCAGCGAGGACCGGGGGTGAAGGTCTCGTGCGAGAGCAAAAAGGGGACGGCGCTGTTCTCGCAGGTGCTCACGTGCAGGCCGGGAGAGTTCTACCGTGTCGAAGCCACGGTGGCCTGCCATGTGGAAGCGATGGACGGCTCAGGAGGAGCGGTCCTCCGGATCCAACCGGTAAAGGACGATCTCCCGGTCGGGCGGCTGCTCACAACGCCGAGCATGTACCGCACGACCGACGCGGTCGCAATACGGGCTTACTACGAAGCACCGAAGGGAATCAGGCGGGTCAGGCTGTCGGTGGGCCTGGTGACTGCAGCAGGCTGGGTGCTGATCAATCACGTGCGTTTCATTCGGATCCTCGATCCGGAGGAGGAGTCCCACGTGTTGGCTATACCTCCGCCGGCACACGTGGTGGTCCCCCCCCGCGTCGCTGGGAGCGTATGCGTCTGTTCCGCGCAGGCGGAAGAGAGACCGATAACACGCATGCTGGAGGCCTGTTTCGGTTCTCAGAGCGTGCGCGCGATGTCGCCCGCCGACCTGTCGCCTTCTGCTATACGGACGGACGCCTTGCTGCTCCCCGACGCCACGCTGCCCCCGACGGTGACATCGCTGCGTACGCTGACGCAGCTCGCGGCCGAACGAATCGTGGTCGTGTCACTGCCCGCCTTTGCCCGGCTGTCGAACGGCATGGTGGCGCTCAAGCGCATCGAGCAGGACGATGACCCCATTCACGCCAAAGTCGTGCATGCAAGTCACGCCACCCACGGCTTCGCCCTGCACGATGTGTTCGCGTACGCCTGGCCCGGGCGCTCGGTAGGGAGCTTCGTCCAGAATCAGTATCGAAAGGATCATTCATTGAAATCGTTTTGCATCAGGCACCGCCTGGCTACAGTGTTAGTGTCCGTATGCGACCGTGATGCGACTTCGGATCGACCGGTATGCCTCCACAGACCCAGTCGCAGAGGTGGCCTTTACGTGCTCGACATCGAGCCTGCCGAGGCGTCCGGCTCCACGATGTCGGAGCCCACATTGGCTTTTCACCTGCTCTTGTCGATCCTCGGGCGGGCCCAGGCGAGCCTCGGCCAGTACTCGGTTGCAGCAGCGGACGAGGTTGATCTTCGCGCGCACATAAGGGATATGGCTGAGAGGTTCGCACAATTCAACGTTCACGACGAGGATGTGCCTACCGACGAAGTGACAGAGCAGCTCGTTGTGATCAGCCCGCCGGTATCGGCCTCGGGTGACCGCAGCCGCCCGCCGGAGGCCTTGGGTTATCCGGCGCCGGTGCAACTCCGACCCGCCGACGAGGCGGCGGCGCAGCCGCGCCCGGTCATTCTGGTGCGCACGGGCTTGACCGGTGGCGATCTTGAGAGCGTGTACGGCGCATGGACATGGTTCAAGCAACTGGTGCGTCCGGAGCCATTCGCATGCCCTTATTTCGAACAGTTGACGTCGCGTTTCCGACTGGCGTGGATACCGCTTCTTGCCCGCTGGGAGCCGGCGCGCGGGTGGAGACGGAGCGGCTCGCCCGCCGTTACCGGCCCAATCGCCGACCTTGCCGAGACCGACATTACCGCGCTGATCGACGTAGTCGCCCGCCCGGTGAATCGCGTTCGCGTGCTCTTCTCGTCTCGCGGGGAAGACTACGATCGGTACGCGTCCTGGTTGCCTCGTCTCGTTGAAACGCTTCCCCCGGGACGCTATTTCCATCCCGCGTTGACCGAAGGAGACGCTTATGGCAATCGCAACCGCTATGCTTGGCGTCATGTCAAGTACGAGCCCTTGATCATCGCTGACAGCACAATGCTGGATGATCCTGTTTACCGTGAGCTCGTCAGCTCCGGCGCGCAAGCCATCCGCATCGAGATCCCCAGTTGTGAAGGTGACTACTCAGCGAGGTCCATCCAGTCGACGGATCTGGTAGCGACGCTGTTGGAGCACATCATCGGGCTTCAATACGGATTGCTCGCAGTTAACCGTACTCGATCACCTGTACGATTGGGGGCTCTACCGCCCGTCGAACCCGGGGACGCCCTCATATTGCACCGGGCCGACGCCGCGCTGCGAACCGAGGTCAGCCGGACCGGCTGAGCCTCTCGCGCATACCGCACTTGGTCTTGGGATCGCGCCTGGTCGTGTAGATCACGGGGGCGGCGCTATGACAACGATCCGGGGCCGCGCCGTGCTCGACGCCTCCTTGACCCGCTCATTGCATCGGGACACCCTGCTCAGCGCATGGACAAGGCCTTCGAGCCGTATAGCACTACACCCTCCGCACCGATCCGGCCTACACTTACGACCTCGTACTCGTGGACCAATCTTCTTCGAACAGCAAGTATTCGGTCCGGCTCATACCGAGTTTACGGTAGGTTTCGATGGCGCGCGAATTGTGTTGGTTGACGTATAGGCGCAGCCCACAGACGTCACTGCGTGAACGGGCCAGCTCTCGGACATGGCTATAAAGCGCCCGAAACACGCCCCGCTGGCGAACCTTGGGTGCTACGTATACGCTCTGAATCCACCAGAACCAGGCGTCACGCCAGTCGCTCCACTCGTACGTCACCATGACCTGGCCGACGACCACACCTTCGACATCAGCGACGAAGTACATGCAGCGGGACGGATCGTCGAGCGCGTTTCGTACGCCGCTTACTATCGCTGCCCGATCCAGCGACTTGCTCTCGGTTTCTGCGGCCATCGCCTCATTGAACGACACGACCGTGTCAAAGTCGCTGCGGGTGGCGGCGCGTATCTCGAGTTTCCGGAGTTCCGTCATCGGTCGTTCTCCGTCGGCACCGCGCCTCGTACACAGCGGAACGAGAGCAGGTCGGGGTAGGTTGTGCGGATCCGACCTGCTAGTGCTGCGCGCTTCCTGTCGTCGCGTGGCCGTGCGGGAGTAAGGTCTTTGCGGCTCATAATGGAGCTCCGCACAAGCTGACCCTCGCCGCTCTGCGTACAGACGAACGACCGAGCGGGCCTTAACGTCGCATGCCTATAAAACACAGTGCTACACTGCCGTCCTTGTGATCTTCACGATCGCAGCCCGGCACCTGCCTCTGCGAATACACTACGCGTAACCGTAGCGAGCGGTAAACGGATCGGTCCCCTCTTGGCGAACGATACCGCTATCCGGGTTGGCAACGGCGTGCTCAAGGATGTGGAAGATGCTTTCGACATCTCCCGAGTTCGCTGTTGCTTCGGCGTGTGCGCCGCACGATGTCGTGTCCACACCCGCCTCCGCACCTTCGGCTACACCGATTGCACAGGCGATTTCCTCGATCGTCAGCCTGGAGCCCCGGCACGCGTCCAGGTGCGCCAGAACCTCGCCTTGCAGCTCAAGCTGTCGTCCAGCAGCTTTTTTTCCAGCCTCTACACCGGGCTGGTTGTAGGCGTTGACGTTGATCAGCTCGGCATAGAGTCCGACGGCCCGTTCGAACAGGGCGATCAGCGCGCCGAGGGTCCGCGGGCTGAGCTCCTCAAGAGTGATCGTTATAGACTCTCGGCCGTTTTCATAGAGCGCTTCACGCGTACCGTGCAAAAACCCACGCAGATAGTCTCCACTGGTGATTTGATCAGCTGCGGTGATGGCATCAGCCGCGTCTCCTCGGCAAGCGGCAGGCAGCGATGCGTTCGGCCCGACAGATATGGATTCTCCCTCCCGGTCTTTCAGTACATCCACGAACGTCACAAAGAAGTCATTCAAGCCGTCGCGCAGTTGCTGCAGGAATGAATGTTGATCCGTTGTCCCCTTGTTACCGTAGACGGTAAGTCCCTGCTGTACGACCTTGCCGGAACGATCTCTCTCTTTTCCGATCGACTCCATGACAAGCTGCTGAAGATAGCGTCCCAGCAGGCTCAGGCGATCACGGTATGGCAGCACCACCATGTTACGCCGCCCGCGCACGGTGACCACGTAATACCACATTGCAGCCAGCAGTGCCGCGGGGTTGTGCCGGCACCAGTCACGCTCACGCGTATCCGCGTCGCAGTCGCCCGCACCCGCCAGCATCGCGTCTACGTCGATTCCCTGCAGCGCCGCCGGAAGCAGCCCGACAGCGGAGAACTCCGACGTTCGTCCTCCAACCCAATCCCACATTGGGAATACGGCAAGCCAGCGTTCGTTCACAGCCAGCCTATGCAGTTGGCTTCCCTCGGTGGTGACTGCAACGGCATGCTTGGCGAAGTCCAGTCCCGCCCGGCGATACGCCGCTGCTACCTCAAGCATTCCGTTGCGGGTCTCAATAGTACTTCCCGACTTCGAGACAACCACCGTCAACGTCTGTGCTAGCGCCTCGTCCAGGTCCGCCAGCGTTCGGTCGATGCCGTCGGGGTCAGTATTGTCAATAAAGCGGATGATCATGGGATCATCACTCGTCGCCAGCGCCTCGGCGACGAACTGCGGGCCCAGGGCTGAACCGCCGACGCCGATCAGCAGAACCACGTAGAAACCATCCCCTCGCTGTGGGTTGATCGTTGAAGCATGTATCCGCTCCACGAACCCCTTGATGGCCTCGATGGTGCCGCTTATACCCTCGGCGATCGCCGGATCGGGGGCAAGGTGGGCAGCGCGCAGCCAGTAATGGCCGACCATACGGTCCTCATCGACGTTGGCGATGGCTCCGCGCTCCAGCCTCTCCATTGCATCGAGAGCGGCGGCCATAGGCTCCGACATCTTCTCGAGATACGTATCATCAAACATCATCCGACTGATATCGACGCGGAGCCCAACGCGGGGGGTGACGCACAGGTATCGTTTGTAGCGTCGCCACAAGTCCGTGTTCCTCATCCTGTCGCTCCATCATGACCGTGGTTGAATGATCGCGCGCCCTGTAGCGTGGCTGATTCATGATACTCCAACACCTCCACGGTGCCACCGACCACGCTTCCGTTGGGGTCGGTAGCCTAGGTCCGACGCGCTTGCGGTGAGCCGTGCCCGCAGCGGGATTACGCGTAAGGAGGGTGTGTGAGAATCGATCCGACGTCCGGAGGTGCTCGCCCGAGTACGAGTCGGCATACGCAGACTACACGGCAGGACACGAATGATGCCCAGACTGCGCAGCACGCGGCGCTCGCATGCAAAGACGCCCAGCGACGCGGTGAAGCCGTCGCAGGGCCACCAAGCCCCACTAAAGGCCAGGTGGGGCCACAAGTCCCACGCCAGGCAGCACGGACCGACAGTGCAAACACCAGGCTCGATGCGACACCGGAACGACCTGCAGTACGGCGCATTGCGGGTTGTTACATTCTCAGCCGGTGAGACCTTCCTGCTTGAGCCCGCTTGGACGGAGCGGGGCGACGCCCGTCGCGGTGCTTGACAGTACCTGGGTGGCGGCATTATACTGTGTGCATCTATTTCCGGTGTCTCTTTATTTTACAAGGGGCAAGCAGGCGTGCTTTCCTTGTGTGAGGCCGTGGATCACGCGGGTGGCGAAGCAAGCTGGGTCTAAGGGTTCGAAGAAATGCGCTGTCGGGAAGGCTAGCGGCAGGCGCAAAACGTCCGCCGTCGGCAAGGCGAAGCGGTGCAGCGCCAGAACTAGCCAACAGCAGGCCGCGCAAAGTAATAAAAGCCGCACTTCATCGACGCGCACGGCGGCCCCCAAGAGGGGTGGCAAGACCGTCGCTAAGACAGTCGTTAAGCGGCAGGGGACTTCGACGCGTAAGGCGAGCGTCGTTGCCGCGACACGGCGACCCCGGTCGACCCGCAACACTAAGGCGATCGCGTCTCGCAACGGCGCTGCCAAAGGTAGCCGTAAGGCATTGACGCCCGTCGCTGCGTGGCGTCGGAAGGCGGTGTCGGAGGCCGTCCAGTCCGTCACGGACCAGAGTGCCCCGGTTCCCACGACCCACCTCTCCCCGAAGCAACTTGCGGAGTTCAGGCGTCTACTGCTCAAGAAGCGTGGCGAGCTTGCGGGCGACGTCACGAATCTGGCGGACGGGATCGTTGATCGCACGCGGCAAGGCCCCAATGAACACACCTTCATGCCCATTCACATGGCGGACGTGGGGACCGATAACTGGGAGAAGGAGTTTACTTTCGGGCTGATCGCTAATGAGCATGCGCTGATGTGTGAGATCGACGAAGCGCTCGCGCGTATCGACAGCCGGACCTACGGCGTATGCCTTGCAACGCATAAGAAGATCAGCACCGCGCGACTCCGTGCTAAACCGTGGGCTAGGTACTGTATCGAGTACGCCCGAGCCCGTGAAGAGGGGCGCTCGCTCTGACAGGCAACGGTACGGGAGCTCCAACTGCAATAGACATGGAAGCTCCGGAATGTCCCATCAAACCCGCACTTAGGGATGTGCCCTCTCACCTTAGGCTATGGCTTGTGGCTGCGGGCGTGCTCTGTTTGGATCTCTG
>JBHHXS010000008.1:0-25518 GCA_046757145.1 Phycisphaerae bacterium
ACACTGCTGCGGTCATTCCCAAGTTCCAGGGCATGGGGGCGACTCGTGTTGCGGAGCCCTCCCAGCCGGTCTTCTGCCTCGACCATGACATCCAGAACGAATCACCGGATAACCTGGCTAAATACGCGAAGATCGAGTCCTTCGGGAAGGCACATGGCGTGGCCTTCTTCCCTGCTGGCCGCGGCATCGGACATCAGGTGATGGTTGAGGAGGGATTCGTGCTGCCCGGTACGTTTGTGGTAGCGTCGGATTCACATTCCAATCTGTACGGTGCGCTGGGTGCATTGGGTACGCCCGTGGTGCGGACCGACGCTGCGGCGATATGGGCGACTGGGCGCACTTGGTGGCAGGTTCCCGATGTCGTGCGTGTCAATCTGCGTGGTCGCCTGCAACCCGGGGTCAGCGGGAAGGACGTGATTATTGCCCTGGTAGGCACGTTCAACCATGACGAAGTGCTCAACGCATGCATCGAGTTTGCCGGTTCGGGCGTCGCGACGCTGCGCATGAATGATCGCCTGGCAATCGCGAACATGACTACTGAATGGGGGGCGCTTGCGGGAGTCTTTCCGTACGATGAAGTGACGAGGCAGTTTCTGCTGGACCGAGCACGCATCATGTGCGAACGCGGTGATCTCCGCCCGCGACTCACTCCCGAGCTAATCGAACGCGTCGCATCCGAAATGCCCGCAGCTGACAGCGACGCGTTCTACGCAAAGGAGTTTGACTTCGACCTATCCGCGATCACCCCGTTCGTCGCAGGGCCCAATGAAGTCAAGAAGATCGCTTCGCTACCAGAGATGGAGCGCAAGATGGTGGAGATCTCCAAGGCCTTCCTTCTTTCGTGCGTGAATGGCAGGCTCGAGGATTTCGCAGAAGCCGCAGACGTGCTGCAAGGAAAGCGAGTCGCGGACGGTGTCACCCTCTATATAGCGGCGGCATCGAGCGAAGTTGAGCAAGAAGCGAAGCAGCTTGGACATTGGGATGTGCTGCTTCGCGCCGGGGCCGTGCGCTTGCCGCCGGGCTGCGGGCCGTGCATCGGCCTGGGAGAGGGGATCCTTGCGGACGGGGAAGTCGGGATCTCGGCTACAAACAGGAACTTTAAGGGTAGAATGGGGTCGTCGAAGGCGGAGGTGTACCTGGCGAGCCCGGCGGTGGTCGCAGCCTCCGCAGTTGCAGGGTACATCGCCGGCCCCGGGCGCATCGCAGCGGACGCTAACGAGGTAGGCAAGGCGCTGCAAAGCGCCGGAGAAGTGCGGCTGTACACAAAAGAGGCAGCTGCAACACCCGAGGTCCGGATCATTGACGGCTTCCCCGTAGTCATGGAAGGAGAATTGCTGCTCGTACCCAAGGACAACATGAACACCGACGGCATCTACGGGAAGGAGTTTACCTACCAGGATGATCTGACGCCCGATGAGATGGCAAGCAAGGCCATGCTCAATTACGACTCGAAGTTCCAACAGTTGGCAAGGCAGGGTGACATCCTCGTGGGAGGATTCAACTTCGGATCGGGATCGTCGCGGGAGCAGGCAGCTACAGCACTCAAGTACCGTGGGCTGCAGATGGTGATCGCAGGCTCGTATTCCCAGACTTACAAACGGAATGCGTTCAACAACGGCTACATCGTGATTGAATGTCCGCCTCTGGTGGAAGATCTTAGGAGGCAGCACGCTGGTGACCCGGCGCTCACCATTCGCACCGGCTGCAAGGCGAAGATCAACTTCAAGACCGCTGAAATCGAATCCAGCGGCCACCGCTACAAGTTCGCACCGCTGGGCGAGGTAGCCCAGGAACTGGTTGTCAAGGGCGGGTTTGAAGCGGTTCTGCAGGAGCAATTGTCGGCTGCGGGGAGATAGTTATTACGGAGTCTGCTGCAATGCGTAACGAGATCAAAGCGCTCTTCCCTGAGCTCGAGGAGATTAAGGATGTGGCCCTTCGTGAGAAAGTTATCGATGTGTGGGAGGACGCAATCAAGACGGGCGGCTGGACGCCGAAAGAGCTGACAAGCATTCCATTCACACTGCTCGCCGGTAACATCAAGATGATGTTCATCGAGCACATCCGCTCGTGCTGCCGTATGTGCCTAGCGATCGAGAAGGTGCTGAATGAGATCTGGGGCGACCGCATGCCCATCAATCACGACTATCTCATCGCCGGGGCCCTTCTGGCGGACGTGGGTAAAACCATAGAGTTTGTGAAGAAAGACGGAGGGGTCGTAAAAGGCAAACGAGGGGATCATCTGCGTCACCCCTTTAGCGGGGTGGGGCTGTGCTGGAAACGCGGATTGCCCGACGCGGTTATGCACATAGTGGCCACTCATTCGAAGGAGGGGGACCACGTGCAGCGAACGCCGGAATCGCTGATATTCCACCATGCGGACTTCATTGACTTTGATATCGCCTGTGTACTGGGGAAGAAAAAGGAGTAGGCCTAGTGGGTACGTTGAGCGAGACGCTGGCGCGGTGGGCATGCAGCCTGAAGTACGAGGACCTTACACCTGACGCCGTCGATGCGGCAAAGAGGTTCCTTTACGACTCGCTCGGGTGTGCTTTGGGCGGTTCTCAGACGGGCGACGTAAGCATTTTCTTGAAGCACCTGCGGGAAATGGGTTCCGCCGGAGCCTGTACCGTAATCGGATCGGGGGACAAGTTCAACCCGGTGGCTGCCTCGATGGTTAACGCCCTTATGATCCGCGCTATGGACTATAACGACATCTACTGGAAACAGGATCCGTCGCATCCCAGCGACCTGATGTCAGCTCCGATCGCGCTCGCGGAATGCAACCACCTCACCGGTAAAGACCTGATTGTGGGCATAGTACTGGGCCACGAGATCGAGATGAGGCTCTGCCACATAGGCGTGCCCGGCATTCGCGAGCGGGGGTGGCATCATGCGACGCTAACGGCCTATGCGTCGCCTCTCGTAGCGTCCAGGATGCTCGGTCTGGACTGGCGGCAGACCCAGCACGCGATCGGCATCGCCAGTTGCCATTGCTTCACACTGGGCTGCGCCGTAGCCGGCAAGCTCACCATGATGAAGAACACGGTAAGCCCGATGGCCACGCGCGACGGCGTCGAGGCCGCCCTGTTGGCGCAGAAGGGATACACCGGGCCGGAGGGTGTCATAGAAGGCAAAGAAGGAATGGTCCATTGCCTTGGGGAGGCGTGGGACTTGGACTGGCTCACCAACGACTTGGGCAAGCGCTTCATGATCGCAGACTGCGGGATGAAGGCATTTCCCACTGAGGCCCTGACGCATTCGCCTGTCACAGCTTCACTGCACCTTGTGAAGACACATAACCTCAAAGCCGACGACGTGCGCGAAGTGCACATCGAGAGCATTGCTCGTGCCGCGGATATACTAAGTGATTCGTCTAAGTACGATCCGCAGTCGAAGGAAACAGCCGATCATAGCCTCCCGTGGTGTATTGCAGCCGCGCTCACTGACGGAATGGTGACACCTAAACAGTTCACGGAAGAGAAGTTGAAAGACCGGCGGATTCGCGCCCAACTCAATAAGGTCAAAGTCGTTGCCAACGACGAGTTCGAGAAGGCCTTTCCGGCTAGGCAGTGCACAAACGTCACGATTACTACGACGGATGGCAAAACGTACTCGCATCGCATCGACGTGCCCAAGGGCGACCCGCGCGATCCCATGACGTTGGAAGAGCTAAGGGTCAAGTTCGACGCGTTGGCTGAGCCCATTATGACCGTGCCCCGTAGGAAGGAGCTGGAGCGAACAGTGTTCGAGCTGGAGAACCTCGACGACGTGGGAGAACTAATGAAACTCGCCGTCGCGGACGCGTGACGCGAGCAGACTCAATCAGCGTGCGCGATGCGGCGCCACGGGGCCGACTCCGAAAACGCGGGCGCGAGGTTCGTGCACCGGCCGCGTGGGCAGCCGGCCGGAAAAACGGCGTGCAGTTGTGCGCGGCTGTCTAGTCTCCGGGCGCCGAGCGGCAGATTCCGCTTCTTGGACATATAATCTTGCCGGCCTGCCATGATAGCTGATGTGACGACCAGGGTAGGTCGAGCCTTGCGGTGCGCCGGGAGGGCCAAGGGGGATCAATGATGTCCGAGACTAAGCCGGCCAAAGCCGGGATAAAGAAGATTGCCGCTACCAAGACGATGCGCGGCTTGCTGGCCGACCATTTCTATGAGCTGGACCGCGCCGTAAAGCGTGGCCATCCGAAGGTAGCGTGGTGTACGAGTGTGGGTCCCGCTGAACTTCTGCGGGCGATGGGCTTCCTGGTGTACTTTCCGGAGAATCACGGAGCCATGCTCGGCGCTACGCGTATGGCGACGGAAACGATTCCCGTCGCAAACGCCGCCGGTTACTCGCCGGACATCTGTTCATACCTCACCAGCGACATCGGGGCGTACCTCCAGGGGCGCACTCCGTTGAGCGACGCGTATCCCGGTATTGAGTCGATTCCCAAAGCCGACGTGCTGGTTTACAACACCAACCAGTGCCGCGAGGTGCAGGACTGGTTTGCGTGGTATGGCAATCACTGGTCCCGTCCGGTCCTGGGGATAGACTGTTTCAGAAGTGTGGGCGAGGTTGGGGACCTGCACGTAGCCGGCATAGCAGGTCAGCTCGAAGCGCTGGTGCGTCCGCTGGAGGCCGTCGGTGGTCGGAAGCTGGATATCGACCGCCTGCGCGAGACCGTTCGCCTTTCACGCCTTTGCTCGGATCTGTGGAAAGAAGTGCTTGAGACCGCGAGGGTTAAGCCGTCTCCGTTGACTTTCTTCGACAGCACGATCCACATGGCCCCGGCGGTTGTGATGCGGGGGACCCAGGTTGCCGTGGATTACTACCGGGAGCTGCTGGCTGAACTGAAGCGGCGCATTGCCGATGGAGTGGCTGCCGTGGAGGGCGAGGCAGTTCGACTGTATTGGGAAGCGATGCCGATCTGGGGGCGACTGCGTGATCTGGCGACGCTGTTCCTTGAGTTGCGAGCGTGCGTTGTGGCGAGCACTTACGCCAACTCATGGATCTTCACCGCCCTCGACGCCGCCGACCCGTTCAGGTCGATGGCCAGGGCCTACACCGAGCTGTTCATCGTACGTTCCGACGCCTACAAGGAGAAGTACTTGAAGAGGATGGTCGATACGTTCCACGTTGACGGCATCGTGTTCCACGACGTGAAGACTTGTCCGAATAACACGAACTGCAGGTACGGCATGCCCGAGCGCCTGCGGCAACAGCTGGGAATACCGTCGATAACCATTGCTGGGGATCTCAACGATCTTAGGTGCTATTCCGACGAGCAGGCCAGAACTCAGATCGAAGCATTCGTAGAGCAGTTGTGCACATGAGCGTTCCGGAGCGCGAACAAGGCGAGGTCCGTACCACACCGGGCTGGTCATTGGGGCTGGACGTCGGGGCGTCGGCCACCAAGGCGGTCCTTCTGGAGGGCGGCTTGGTCCGGGCAAGGTCGCTGCGAAGATCAGGCGCCGACTTCACCGCTGCAGCTAACACCTGCCTGGTCGACGTCACCGCCGCCGCAGGTGTCCAGCGCGCCGACATACGCCGTGTCGTTGCGACAGGCTACGGCCGACGCAACGTCGACTTTGCTGACAAGGTTCTTACCGAGATCACCTGCCACGCACGTGGGTGTTATGCGACATTCCCCGGACAGATAACGATCATCGACATAGGCGGACAAGACAACAAGGTCATAGTCGTCGAGCAGAGCGGGGAGCGCCGCAACTTCAAGATGAACCGCAAGTGCGCCGCTGGCACCGGTGCCTTCCTCGAAGAAATCGCCGGACAGTTGGACACACCTCTAGACTCGCTGGATCGCCTGGCGCGTCAGGCTACGGGAGACGTGCACCTGGGTTCGTTCTGCACTGTTTTCGCCAAGACCGAGTTGCTGTCATTGATAGCGAAGGGCACGCCGCTGCCTGAGATCGTGAAGGCTGCGTTCCGCTCCGTCGCCAAACGAGTCACGGAGATGGATACGCTCGATGGACGTGTGGTGATGACCGGGGGCGTGGTTGCCCATAATCCGATAATTGCCGAGCTCATATCCGACGCTCTTGGGCGAGAGGTTCTCGTTCCGGAGCATGCCCAGCACACCGGCGCCCTCGGAGCCGCACTGATAGCAGCGGAGATATGACGTCCCGGGACCAGCCCGCCGCGGAGACGTGATAGCCGACGCCCGGGTTGGCTGCCCGCGCTCGTTGGCCGGGGGTACGGTGACTACGTTGGCACGCCCGCATCTGCGGATGTCCCGGATCGCGCCGGCCGTCGCCGCCCACGGTCTTGCCGGCTCGAACCTACGACCGCGTTTCGCAAGCAGTACGAGTATGAGTGAGATTTGAGAGACTGTGAGCCTCAGGCTGCTCCCCTTTACGCAAAGCGTCAAAGGTGAGCCTGCGCGACCACGCGAAGGCGGGGAGCAGCCAGAGCGGTCTGTACCATGGCGCGGGATGAGATCCGTTGATCGGGAGTCGGCTGTTGCACTTGGATTCCTGACCATCGTCGCGTGGCTCATGAGAAGCAATGCCAGTGTGTCGGGCCTGCGGACCCGCTCTAGCGGGTTCGGGAGTCGGATTGTCGTCGCACGAGTCACGAGATGCCGCAGTGGATTGACCTGCCTAAGTGGCCCGCGTATAGTGCACGGGTGTGGATGTCATGAAGAGCTGTGACGCTCTGTATCGCTTTTTGCCGATCATAGTCGGCATCCTATCGGCGTGCGGTTGTTCCTCGCGAGGCCTGTGGGTTACGGGGGATCGAGCATCGCGCTCTCCGCATGAGCTGGGTGACGCATCCGCAGACCGCACGCGTGATGCTCCGATCGGATTAAGTCAATCTCGCGACGAGCGCACGGATGTCGTCAACCTCGCGTTCGATCTGCTACGGGTCGAGTTGCCCGTGGAATCGGTTAGACACTCACGCAAGGTCTGGAACCACGTAGATGAGCTGCGCATCGAGTCGAGCTTAGCCGCTCGACTTGCGCGAAACGGGGTGCGCATGGGGGTCACCTCGTCGGATTCGTGGCCTGCCATCGCGACAATACTGACCTCGTGCGGCGGCGTGACGCAGCGCGAGCAGCTACTCGCCCAGGCTCCTCTTCCGCTGGTTTTTGAGATGGGAGCAATCGAATCGTCGGAGTCGATATTCTCCTACGACCGTAACGGGCGCCTAGGCGGCCGGACCTTTACGGCCGGCAAGAAACTTGTACGCGTTGGCTACAACGTCCGCCCCGAACCGGGTGGTCACATAGATCTCACCGTAAGCCTCGAGGTGCGCCACGAACTCGGGGTGATGACGTGGGAGCGCCGCGGCGGGATCATCCGGCAAGTGCCGGCGTTTGATGGCTACACGTTTGATGATATAAGCGTGCTGTTACCGCTAAACGCTGGTGAGGCTCTGGTTATAGGACCAGGAGGCCGAGCCGACAACGAGTACCTTCTGGGGAGTCGTTTCTTCATGCGTCGCGGGAGTGATAGACCGCGCGAGCTGCTCCTTATACTAACGCCTCTTCCCTACCGCACGGTCGCCGCCGGCGCTGCGGCCGTATCAACGCTCGGTGATGACTGACAGCGCTCAGGCCGACTCTGAAGCCTATTACAGGCAGCTTTGCGAACACCTCGGAGTGGCGCTGATCGCGACCGATAGTAATCTGAACATTCGTGTATGGAATCTCACAGCGGCGCGGATGTTCGGGGCGGCTTCGAAACGCATGCTGGGCACGCCGGTGCTCTCAGTCATGCCGCAGAACCGGCGCGGCGAAGCCCACCGCATGCTCACGCGCGCCTTGGAGACGGGCGAGACCTTTCAGTTCGAGTTTCGACACTGTGATGTGGAAGGCAAAGAACAGGAGTTGATCGGCACGATCGCGCCCGTCGTGTCCCCCCATGGTAGTCGCGTCGGCGCATCAATCTGCATTCGCGACATAACGCGGCGCATCACGCTTCAAAACGAGCTTAACCAGAGTCGCAAGATGGCGTCACTCGGGGAGTTGGCGGGGGCGATGGCGCATCACTTCAACAACATTCTAGGTGGCGTCGTCACCAGCGTTGACTTCGCCAGCGAAAGTGACGATCCGGCGATACTGCGACGGGTTACGAAGCAGATTGCCCGGGCCCTCCAGCGCGCCACGACGCTGGTCAACGGGCTGCTGGCGTTTGCGGAAGGGGATCGTCGCACGGATGATCTCAGTGATTTCACGGAAATCATCAACGATATCATCGAGGAGGTCGAACGCGAAAGCGAGAAACGCGGAATAGAGCTGATTACCGATATTCCCAGACTTCCGGTGCTCGGCGTTGTACGCAGCCAGGTGCACACCATCCTGCACAATATCGTGCAGAACGCGATGGAAGCCATGCCCAACGGAGGCACAATGCGGGTCGAAGTCTCCCTGTCGGGTAAGTGGCTGATCACGCGGATATCCGATACAGGTTGCGGCCTCGGGGAAGAGGCTAGACTGCGCATCTTCGAGCCGTTCTGGAGCACCAAGGGCAAGCTATCGACTGAGGCGGGCGAGGGGACCGGCCTGGGGTTGGCAATCGCCCACGGGTTCGTAAAGATGCTGGGTGGATCGATCGTGGTCTCTTCAGAGCTGAACAGGGGATCTTGCTTCACGGTCAAGATACCCCGGCCCGGAGCCTCGGAATGTGCTTCGGACACGCAGTGATCCGGGGGCTGAAGTGAAATCGATATGGGAACATAGGACGGGTCGGCGATGAGAGCGCAGGTCAATGCCAAGCGAGCTCAATCAGCAGCGCAGTTCGAGTCGGCGCGCGCGGTGTTAGTGGGGGGCGTGAACAGTCCCGTGCGGGCGTTCCGTGCGGTGGGGGGCGATCCGGTGTTCGTCGAGCGAGCGGAAGGCGCCTACGTTTACGATGTCGATGGGAACCGCTACGTCGACCTGGTTGGGAGCTGGGGTCCGGCTATAGTGGGCCACGCGCACCCGGTCGTCGTCGAGGCGGTGCAACGCGCCGCCGACAAGGGACTCAGCTTTGGAGCGTGCTGTGCGGCTGAGAGCGAGCTCGCCGACGTCATTGCACAGGCGATTCCTTCCATCGAGCTCCTGCGCTTCGTCAACAGCGGGACCGAAGCTACAATGAGTGCTATTCGCCTGGCGCGAGCAGCCACGGGACGTCCCAAGCTGATCAAGTTCCTCGGATGCTATCACGGACACGTCGACGCGTTGCTTGTAGCGGCTGGCTCGGGGGCGGTAGCGTTCGGGACACCGGACTCGGCGGGCGTACCTGGTGCGGTAGCGCGGGACACCCTCCTAGCAACGTACAACGATGTACCCTCGGTGGAACGGATCATGAGCGAATGTGGCAGCGACGTCGCTGCTGTCCTCGTCGAGCCGATCGCCGGGAACATGGGATTCGTGCCGCCTGCACGGGGTTTCCTGGAGAGTCTACGTTCACTCTGCACTGAGCATGGAGCACTGCTGATCTTCGACGAGGTAATGACCGGGTTTCGCGTGTCGTGGGGCGGGTACCAGAGCTTGTGCGGGGTCACGCCCGATCTGACATGTCTTGGCAAGGTAATAGGCGGTGGGATGCCCGTAGCTGCGTATGGCGGACCGCGCTCGTTGATGGAGCTAGTCAGCCCGCTGGGCCCGGTATACCAGGCGGGCACTCTGAGCGGGAATCCGGTAGGGATGGCCGCGGGCATCGCCACGCTGCGCTTGTGTGAGTCCGACGCGTTCTACGACGACTTATCGGCCAAGGCCGCCCGGCTGACTGATGGACTTAGTGCTGCTGCGCGCCAGGCTGGGGTAGCGCTGCATACCGCGCTGCAAGGTGGGATGTTCGGCATGGCATTGCTCGATAGGCCGGTTCGCAACTTTGAAGACGCGCAGGCATGCGACCACGCGCTTTACGCAAGGCTGTTCCGAGCCCTGCTCGACTGCGGTGTATGGCTGCCCCCATCGGGATATGAAGCGATGTTCGTATCCGCCGTCCACGACGATGAGGCAATCGCCGCCGTCGTCGATGCCGCCCGTCAGGCGTTTCGGAGTGTCGCGGCATGACCAAGCTGCGCGTCGGAACACGTGGGAGCGATCTTGCTCTGTGGCAGACACGGTGGACCTGCGACAGATTGCGCGAGCGGCACCCCGGCCTCGAGATCGAGGAAATCGTCATCAAGACCCACGGTGATACCGCTAAGGAGCAACTGTTCAGCGCCGACTGGCCGGTTGGCGGATTTGTAAAGGCCATCGAGCAAGCCCTCCTGGATGGGAGGGTAGACTTCGCAGTACATAGCTACAAGGACCTGCCGACGGCTGTCACCTCCGGACTGGTCGTAGCCGCGGTGCCCCGGCGAGCCGTCGTGCATGATGTTTTGTTGACACGTAACGGATTCAACTTATCCCGCGTTCCCGCCGGCTTTAGGATCGCAACGAGCAGCCCCCGGCGCGCCGCCCAACTGAGACGTCTTGGGCCGATTGTCGTCGTGCCCATACGCGGGAACCTGCCCACGCGCGTGTCCAAGCTCACGAGCGAAAACCTGGATGGGATAGTGCTCGCCGCAGCGGGGTTGATCCGACTGGGAATCAGACATCCACACATGACCGATCTTCCCGTTGAACGTTTCGTGCCGTCACCCGCACAGGGAGCGCTGGCCATCCAGGCACGTGTAGCGGGTGAGGCGGGGAAGCTTGTGGCGGCCATCGATCATGCCCCCTCCCGGCTCGCAGTTGATGCGGAACGGTCCTTCCTGCAAAGGATCAACGCCGGCTGCCACACGCCTGTGGGGGCCCTGGCCGAAACTGACGGCCGGAGCGTGTCGCTGCACGGGCAGTTGTTCACCGATGACGGCGCGAGATGCGCCGAGGGAACCGAGATTGGTGACGATCCGTCGAGCGTTGGACGGCGGTTGGCGGAATGCTTGATGGCCCGGCTAAGTGCACTGTAACCCACGTTGAACGTTAATTGTTTTACATACCCACGTGTGTCATGAGAATCTGGGTTACACGCGATGAGGCCGCCGACGGACCGCTTTCAACCGCATTGCGCAGCGCGGGGCTCGATGTCCTACTAGAGCCGGTGCTCCAACGCACAGTCGTGTCAGACGCAGCGGAGCAGCTCGACAAGCTCGGCCCCGAGGATTGGCTTGTGCTGACGAGCGCCTATGCGATCAAGGCGGTCGCGGAAAACGGTGCACGAGCCGCACGTGTGGCGGTGGTGGGAGAGGCTTCCCGACGCGAGGCAGAGGCAAGGGGATTCCGTGTGCACCTGGTCGCCACCGGGGGTGACGCGAAGAGCCTATTCGAAGAGCTCCGCCTCACGGTCAACCATGGCAGAATATGCTATCCGCGCTCCTCCCTGGCCCGCCCGCCGGCGCCCTGGCCCGGTGTCGAGGTGCTAAGCCCGGTCCTTTATGTCACTGAGCAGCGGCAGTTCGACAGCAGTGTAATCGAGAGCGTCGACGTGGTGTCGGTCGTCAGTCCGTCAGCGGTCGACGCCGTCGGCCCGGTGGGGTTGCCCTTTGCGTCCATCGGACCATCGACCTCCGCAGCGATTCGCAAGCTGGGTCTGCAGCCATGGATCGAGGCGCCGCTACGCAGCTTCGAATCCCTTGCATGTGCGCTGGCAGACAGGGTGCGAGCGGATCAGCGACCGTAGCTGCCCGGACGTACCGCGGCCCCGAGCACCCCTGTCGTCCTTCCGCCGGGGCGAGTGTTGTAATCTCGAATGTAACGCGCGTGTTCCGCCGTGGCAGGATAGTGCTCGGCAGCGGGGTACGGATAGCCCGACATGCCGTGGAAAGGTAGTGGTTCAACACTCTCGGAGAACTTGGTGTTAAGGTCGCCATCCTTAACCCAGCCGCCCGCGAAAAAGATGAAATCACGAGTCCAACCCTTGGGGAGCCGAGGCAATGAAGTTGCGTCGAAGCGCATGGCCAGTTCGTCACCCGGGCCGAAGATCACGTACATGTCATCCGGCTTGGACAGCAGCAGCGTCACATCGCCGTATCGCGTGAACAACCCTGCCGGGGGATCCCATGATCCGGTAGAGCTCACATCATGGTAATCGAAGCGCTCAAAGCCGAACTCGTCCCGCGTCATCCTCGAGAAACCGCGATAGTGCAGGTCGGCTTCGGACACCGGAAGCTCGGTCACGCGACAGCGGTCAGCTTCATCCCGGGTCGACACGAAGATGTGGTCAAAATAGATTCGCATGTTCGTGGAAAGCCGTACGTGATAATCACGGCTCCGGAAACGCCCGGTCAAATCAACCGGAACGACCAGCCCCTTGCTGGTGGGCAGGCCTACCGAATCGATCGCAATCTGCCATTGACCACGTTCGTCGAGGATCTCAAGTGACAGGGGCTCCACGTCGAAGCGTGGATCCTGGCCTATGGCTGTACCGACGCTGGAGTCGGGCCAGTAAACCCAACCGTCCAGGAAAAGCACGATCAGGTCGGCCCGTGACAGATCGCCCAGGTCGAGAGTCAGTGTATGAAGCTCGGCCAGGCCGTCATACTGCTCGACCAGGGGGAATGTGGGGAAACGTCCATCCTTCTTGGCTATGAGAGGAAGCACGTCTCTCCCTTGCTCGTCCACGGCAGTAAGGGGCGGACGCTGATCTGCGACGGCGAAGAACTTGTCCTCCGGCGGCGGGGAGCTGAACATCTCGTTTGGGAATACTTCGAGCTCAGCGGGATGATCAACCACGCGTAAAGTTATCTGATCGGCATAGGTGATCTCGTTCAGCTCCTCGGTGAGACGCAATTCGTAGTAGCCGTTCTTCGGTGCAAGCTCGTGTGCAGCGATCTTGGTCAGCTCGGTGTCGTCGAGCGGATAGTAGACGCCGGGGGACATGGGAACACCGAGAGGCCCGATGCCGAGGATCTCGTTGACCAGTTGAAAACGCGTACCGTTGAACGCATAGAGGAACCCGCACGACGCGGATACCCTCACGTATTCTTCGATCGTTGTGGTCGAGTTTATCTTCGGGCGGATGACGTTCTGGGCGGTACCGTTAGGCCACGTAACGCGAACGACGTCCACCTGCTTGAGCTCGCCGATGCCGAAATGCACAATGCCGTCACGGACCGTCTGCTTCTGGTAGTGCCCTGAAGATGCGATTTCGATCGTGGAACCGTAGCCGCCGCTGTTCACCTTCTTGCCCACGGGATGCACGTCGATCCCGTTGCGCATAAGTCGCAGCTGCTGATCCCGTGTGTACACGACGAAATCCACGTCGCCGTCGCCGTCCAGATCACCAACAGCGGCGCCGGCGATGCGCAGCGCGGAGCTCCTGCTCGCGCCTGCCTTGGAGATGGGGCGCATCGCGTCGTCCAGTGCCACGGCATCGGTTACATCCTGGAACTTAGCCTTACCCGCACCGGCGAGCAGGTGAATGGAATCCCCTTTGTCGTCACCGCCCCGTTGCAACACCAGCAGGTCGTTCCATCCGTCGTTGTTGTAGTCCAGCGGGTAAACGCGCTCGACCGTCCAGTCAGCGGCTGCGGGAACCGGTGCGCAGGTGAAGGATGCATGGCCGTCGTTCAAGCAAAGCAAGAGCCTGCCCCGGTCACCGGCCGCAACGCACAAGTCAGAATTCCCGTCGCGGTTGAAATCACCTTCGCACGCCGACGCGACGCGGGTCGGCAACGGCGGCGAGAAGGAGCCCCCGGAGGCGAATATACCCTGCCGCAGGTTGATGAAAAGTATCGACGGTGACTCGTCGTTTCCTACGAACAGATCGACGTCATGGTCGCCGTCGAGATCGGCGAAGACGGCGTCGGTCGTCTTGTTAAAGCCCACCAACAGCCCCGCCTCGTCGGTCTGGTCGGCGAACGTCCCGTCACCGTTGTTCCTCAGAAGAGTGTCCGACTGACCTTGCTGCGCCTCACCGGATCGAGTATCCGCAAGATCTCCAGAATTGCCCACGAAGATATCAAGGTCGTTGTCGTGGTCGTAGTCGAAGAAGAGGACTTTGCGTCCGGATTGCGGTTCATCCACGTGAGCCTGAGTTGAAACGTCGGAGAATGTCCCGTCGCCGTTGTTGTGATACAGCACGTTCGGGCCGAAGTTGCCTACGTACAGGTCTATACGTCCGTCGTGATCGTAGTCGCCGAAGACCGCATCGAGCCCCATCCCCGTGTCCGCTACGCCCGCTACGCTGCTTGCGTCGACAAACTTCGCATGACCATTGTTACGGTAAAGGCGATTGGCTCGACCCTTGGGATCAGGCGAGGTGTTGACGACGTATATGTCCAGATCCCCGTCGCCGTCGTAGTCGGCGAGTTCGACTGCGCTGCCTTCCCCTGACACCGGCCGCCCACCTGGTCCTCCCCCCGGAATTCGATTGGTCGAAGGGTGCCGTGTGCCGTGTGCCGAGTTCAGCCCGGCAAGACCCGCTTCCCGCGTCACATCCTCGAACCGCACCTTGGCGTCGGGGGCCGCCGGGAGGTCACCTGTCAGGCGCGGAACCTCAATAATATAAGAGTACTTGCTGCGCTCGAGCGCCTCTGCGGTCTTCTCCGACGGGTCCACAGTGTCTTTGAGGCGGTCAAAGAGCTCGCGGTGGTGTTTGGCATTTTCCATGTCGCCGATGCGGCGATAAAGCGTCATCAACTGATAGTGAGAACTGGGTTGTCGTGGATTGATCTCAAGCACCTTCCTGAAGCTCTCAATAGCCTCCTCGTGCTGCTGCATGAGCCGCTGGCACACTCCCAGGTTGTAATAGGCGCCGATGCACGCCGGGTCATGCTTGAGAACGTACTCAAGACTTCGCGCCGCCTTCTCCGACTCTCCCTGGCGCTTATACACTATGCCTTGGACGTAATAAGCCGCCAGTAGCTTCGCATCAAGTTGCTGCGCACGTTCGAGCATGCGATGCGCGTCCTCGAACTTCGTCGCACGCATGAGAACAAGCCCGAGATTAAAGTGGTCCACAGCAGAATCCGGCGCCAGCTCGATACATCGGCGGAACTCCTCAGCCGCCTCCGCGAACTTGTCGTTCTCATAGTACGCCTTGCCAACAAGGCGGCGCGTATCAAGCTCCGACGCCCTGTCAGGGGTGTCCACCTGTGCACGAATGGACGACCAGTGCGGCAACAGAACAACTGCTGCAGCCAGTACGCTTGATGGCCAGATTGATTTCATAGAAGCGTTCGTGCCCTCGCTCGACCCGGAATCCACTCACCCTCACTCAACCCACACACGCGTCAGGTCGGTATCCACTGGATCCTCCAGGCCGCGCAATTTGCGAATGTAGGCGATCAGTTCGCCCTTCGACTTATTGTACAGTTCAATACGTTTCCGCAGTTCATCTGAGTTAGGATACTCTTTGAGTCCCTCTTCCCACACTTCGCGTGCTTTGGCAAGATTCTCCTCCAGACCCTCCTCGCGGTTCTTCACATAGGCATCGCCCAGAGCTACGTAGCCGAGCGCAAAGTACCCACGCTGCCTCTCCGTGGGAAATGTCTTCTGCATGGCGATCAATTCGGTGAAATCCTTGATAGCCAGCGGAGCATGGCCCAGTTTACGCGGCCAATGCAAATGGTTCATGCCACGTATGAACTTCGCCGCCCAGCAGTTGGCGTCCAATTCCAGTATTCTGTCCAGCTCAGCTATGGATTTGTTCGAGAGCTTGCCCTGACTCACAATACCGAGTTTGGGAAAGGGCATCTTGTCCACGTAGGCAAGTGCCTTGTTCAGGCGAGGCATGAGCGAGCGTGGGTGTAATTCGGTCAGATCCTCGAAGAAACGTATTGATCTGTCGAAATACAAATGCCCGTAGCGACGCACGAAAAGACGATATGTATTGGAGTACTGAAGCGAATCGACATCCAGCTCAATCGCTTTCTCCAGTTCACTAAGTGCAGCGGAGCGCCGCCCTCTGCGGTCGAGCAGCAGGGCAAAGGCGTAACGACTGCTGGGATCAGCGGGGTTTCTCTCGACGGCCTGCCTGAGTTGCACGTATTCCTTCTTGAAAGCGACCTGCTCCTGCCAGGAAAGTCGCGGCTCCTCCCCATCGGTGTCCGGCGACGGCGTGGGCGAGACCTTGTCTTTGTGCGCTACCTGTTTCTTGGCCTCAATTTGCGCCTCCTTTAGGCGCTTGCGCTGCTCCAAGAAGGGTCTGGGCGTATTCTCGGTGAACTTCATGAGCTGGTTGGGCTTGATACCGTGTACGCGTTCGACGAATCCGGTAGGCCAGCGAAGCTCCAGATAGCCGATCGTCTTGCGCTTCCCCAGTCCGAAGTGCAGACGATATGGGGATTGGCAATGGTCGCCGTCGCCACCGTCCATTTCGCGAATCTGGGTGAGTCCCTCCGATACAAGAGTCACCCGAGTGCCGATAGCATCACGGTTGCAGTTCGTACCGTTGAGCTCGATCTGCAGCCAGTTGTTCTTGTTGCCGATGTCGTTGCGGTACAGGACACCGTCCTGGCCCTGATTGGAGATATAGACGTCTAGATCCCCGTCGTTGTCAAAATCAGCGATTCCAAGCCCCCTGCCGTCGCGGGTGTCGGCCAGCCCGAGATCGTGCGCTACTTCGGTGAAGAGTTCATTACCCTCGTTGCGCCACACGCGCGACGGTTCGTATCCGACGAAGTTGCTGTTGCCCATGGTCGGCCAGTTGGTGGCATCGACCGGATCGAAGCCTGGTTTGGTAACGGTTGTGGCGAGTTTGATGAAGTATTCATCCTTTGGATCTCCGGATATGTAGCCGTTGGCTACCATGATATCGAGATCGCCGTCGTTGTCGTAATCCCAGAAAAGTCCGGCCCAGCACCATCCGGCATCATAGACGTTAGCCTCGAATGAGATATCTGCGAACGTGCCGTCCCCCATATTGCGGTAGAGTTGATTGCCCTCCTTGACATACTCCTTGGTCCAGATATTGGTGATGTACAGATCAAGCCAACCATCATTGTTGTAATCACCGAAGTCTACGTTCATTCCCTTACGTGTGTCCCACCCAATAGCCTCGTCGGTTACGTCCGTGAAGGTCGCGTCGGAGTTCAGGCGGTAGACGCGGTCCTGTCCGAAGTCGTTGGCCAGCACGAGGTCCTGGTCACCGTCGTTGTCGTAGTCGGCTGCCCCAACGTCAAGCGTCCAGCCCGTGTCGGCAACGCCAAGTTCTTCACCTACACTGGTAAACGTTCCATCTCCGTTATTGTGGTAGAGCACGTTGGCACCGGCATCGTGGGCGGTCTCGAAGTCCTCGTGCATCACGCGCGTATTGGTAAGATGCCAAAGATCGACGTATCGAAAATAATTCCCCACGTAGAGGTCGAGGTAGCCGTCGTCGTCATAGTCAAGCCAGATCGCCGTGTTGCCGTTACCACGATCACCGACGCCCGCGGCATCGGTCACATCAGTGAAGGTGCCGTCGCCCTTAGCGCGGTAAAGGATGTTCCAGCCCCATTTGACGACGTACAGGTCGAGGTGGCCGTCGTTGTTGTAGTCTCCCCAGACTGCGTCCATCGATGTGCCGTGCTGCTCATTGGCGCGGGCCACGCCCGCCTGCTCCGCTACGTCCACAAACGTTCCGTCACCTCTGTTGCGAAAGAGCTTGTTGGGTTGGCCCAGGTGGGAGTCGGTGACATATAGATCTACGTTGCCGTCCTTGTCGTAGTCGACGGCTGCCACCGACGCGCCGACCGAGGCCATCCATGGCATAATGGGAGCAAGCTTTGCGTCCAGGACAGGCTTATGGTGGCGATGCCTTACACCTGCCTTATCGGTGATATCGACGAATGCCCTAGCCGCTGGTTTGGCGTCAGGCTCCGTCTGGCCAGCAAGTGCGACAGCGACGGGCCACCATGTCGACATGCCGCCCAAGCACGCTAAGATAATTCTCCAGATTACGCTCGTGCGAACACGACTCATCTCGCTTCCCCTGACAGCCTACCCAGCCAGCATGGTGCGTGCGGGGCGCACGTCGCCTTGACCGACCGAGAGCCCGCTTCTAGATTGATGAAGTTGTAAGCGTATTGTTCCAGCACAGGACCGTCAAGGTATGTCCGTTGTGGTCGCGGCTCTCTCGTAATGCGCTCTTTCTTCTGGTACATCACGTCGAGGCCGCTGACCGTGCTCGTCATAGCCGGGCTGCTTTCCGGCGTGTTCGGTGCCTTCATCTTCCGTCTGACGCGCGACGTGACCCCGGATGCGTTCATACCCCCCCACCATCCGGCATTGCTCATCAAACAAAGAGTTGAGCAATCGTTCGGCCCGCGCGAACCGATAGCCGTCGGCATACTGCTCGATGATGGCGGAGACATCTTCAATCCGGACCCGCTCAGGCTTATAGAGCATCTCACGCACGCTCTGCAGGAGCTGCCCCAAATTGAACCGGGTGGCGTGATCAGCATCGCCACCGAATCCGGGGTCTACTTTGAGGACGGCGAACCCGGATACGATCGACTGTTGCGGACGATTCCCACGACCCCGGACCGGCTTGAGGCGCTCAAGCAGGACATCCTGGGCTACGAGCTGTACGTAGGCACACTTGTCGCCAAGGACGCCTCAGCCGCTTGCATTATAATCGAGCCTCCAGCAGGGGAACAGGCCGATACGCTCTATCGTCAACTCGTCCGCGTGCTGGATGATCCGACCGTAAAACGGAACATCAAGAGAAACGAACGTCTCGTGGTCGCGGGCGAGGCTGCCGTGCGCGCGCGCCTGGGTGTAGCCGGCTCCGATGACGCCATGCGGATGAACTTCATATGTCCGGCTATCATGGCCCTGCTCATCATTCTCGCCTATCGGACCGTCCGCGGTACCGTTCTGCCGCTGTGTGTGATCGGCGGCGCATCGGCAATGGCTCTGGGGTCGATGGCGGCCTTCGGCGTGCCCATCTACATCGTGACGAACGGGATCTTCGTCGTGATTATGGCACTGGGCGTTGCGGATTCTCTGCACCTTCTTGGGCAATACTATGAGGAACAGCTTGCCCTTGCCGGTCGCAACAGACAGCGGGTCGTGGTAGATGCCTGCGTCGCCCTCTGGTACCCGCTGCTCGTTACGACGCTCACCGATTTTGCCGGCTTCTTCGCACTGTTTCTGGTCGGAGCTATGCCGCCCATAAAGTTCTTTGGACTGTTCACCTGCATCGGAGTGCTGGCAGCCCTGGCGTATTCGTACACCGTCGTGCCCGCCGGGTTGATGGTTGTCCCCCTGAGGATGAGCAGGGCTTTTGCAAAGCGCCGCAGCGCGAGGCCCGTCGGCGGGCGAGACGAACTGGCGACGACGCTCCCCGGGTCGGAATACGGTCGCGCGGCAGCTCATACGTCCGGTCCGGCCCCCGACAACTTGGACTTCATCGGGGGCGCCATGGGCAGCCTGGGAGCGCTTATGTTCCGTCGACGCGTTGTTGTGCTGAGCGTTGGCGCGGCGCTTCTTGCCGTTGCAGCATGGGGCGCCTCGGAAGTGATCGTCAACGACGCACGCATCCTTGCCTTTAAGGACAACCACCCTATCGTCCGGGCGACCAGCGCCCTCAACGAGCGGTTCGACGGGACGAGTCATCTGAACGTGATTGTCACGGCTTCCAGGAAGGGTGCTCTGCTCGAGCCGGAAGTTCTACGCAGAATCGAGAAGCTTGAGAAGTACACCGAAACTCTTCCGCACGTCGGAGGAACGCACTCGCTGGCTGGATGGGTCAAACGTGCTCATCAGAAAATGAACAAGGAGAAGCCCGAGTACTACGTCATTCCGCAGGACCCCGACGACACGCAGTATTACCTCGATGTGCTGAGCGACACCCGCACGTCGCCGATGGCACACCTTCTAAACCAGGTCGTCGACTCGACCTATACACGCAGCAACCTGATTGTACGAATGACCAGCAGCCAGTTCATCCACCAGCAGGCAGTGATCAATGCGCTTGAGGGGTATTTGAACGACCGATTCAACGACGACCTGCTGACAGCCGAATTGGCCGGCAGAGTCTTTCTTGACTATCACTGGTTGCGATTGATCCGTTCGACGCATGTTAAGAGCGTGGTCGTATCAGCCGCCTGCGTCCTTATCATGACCGGGCTGATGTTCCGTTCGTTAGCGGCCGGGGTGATGTGCACCTTGACCGTGGGGGTCGCAGTCCTGGTCAACTACGGACTCATGGGCTTCGCAGGAATCCCTCTGGGCGTGGGCACGTCGATGTTCGCCAGCATCGCCATCGGAGCGGGGATTAACGCCCCCATCCACATCCTGGATCGCCTGCGAATCGGGCTGCGCTCGCCTGACTCCGTCGAGTCCGACGTCTTCTCCAACACGCTGGCGTTTACCGGTCGTGCGTTGTTCTACACGGCGTGCATCGTCGCAGTGGGGTTCCTGCTGCTGTGTGTCTCACAATTCCGCACACTGGTATATTTCGGCCTGCTAATCGGCGTTGGAATGATCGTCAGCTTTATCGCCAGCGTTACCCTGGTGCCCGCGGCCGCCGCCCTCCTTAGGCCGCGCTTCATCTGGGAAGGGCGAAAACGCGACTCTGCCTGAGCGATCACCGCCCGCGTCCGCCGTACTCCTCAAGCTCGGGCGCGAGCATCCTCTCGATCCTCGACTTGCACGAAACGACGTGCGCCTCGGACGCAAAATCCAGCTTGCCGGTAGCTGCGGTCCGTCCAAGCTGATCGGCCAACCTGCGCAGCGAGTGCTGTACCATCGCGTGGAGATCCGGTGGGAGCACCAGCCCGGGCTTCAGGCGGACCAGCGGTTCAGCGAGGTTCAGGTATTCACGCTGAAGTGAACGCCTTACGCTGGAAACAAACGGAGCGGCATCCGTCCATGTCCCCTCTTTGACTCGCTGCGGAGCGGTATCGGACCAGCAGGCAGCCTGCATTCGTTGCAGATACTCAGCCACGGTGAACTTGTCGGCCGCAGTAGTCTGCAGCTCGGCATCCTGTAGGCGCACCAGCCCCGCTGGAAACATGCGATCGAACAGATGCCACCACTGCAGGAAGCTGATGAAGTTGTGAATGGGAAAGTCCACTGCGTACCCCACGGATGTTCCCGTGTGGCGCCAGCGCGGAGCGATCAGGTGATTGAGCACCTCGGGCGAGACGGCAAAGAAATCGTCCCGGAAGAGGTTCTGCTCGATGAAGGTCAGCGCCTTACGCTGTAGACGCGGATCCACAAGTTGAAGCGGAGGCGGTTCCTGAGGATCACCACGATGGCTACGTGCCATGTGCTGACCACCGATCGAGCGACCTACGTAATCGAGGACAACCGTCTTCTCAAACATCAACGTGACAAAGCTCTGTCGCAAGAGGTACCAGCTTTCCCCCTGTTTCACCGCCCAGTCCAGAACGTTGGCAAGCCTGCGGTTCACTACGTTGATCCGCTCCTTCGCCCATTCCACGGGATCGCTTCCCATGTCCCACCGATTGGAGTTCGGGTCGGGCCCGTAGAGGGTGGTGTCCTCGTCGGTGGCGTAAGCCAGCTCAGGCTCAGCGGCCCGTGAGGCGATCTTGTGGAGCATCTTGAGCTCCTTGGCGTTGGGGCCGGTGAATTCCGGTGCTGCGGCAGGGGCAGCGGGAGTCGGCTGCTCCGGGGCCGGCGCACTCGCCGCTCGCTCCGCAAGCAGCTTCACCGCCTCCGGAGGCAACTGATCCAACACGTCCTTGGGAATCTCCTTGCCTTCGATCAGCATTGCACCGTCAGCTTGCGGGCCTGGAGCGGGTGACTCCTCAGGTTTGGGCTTCTCCAATGTGCTCGTCGCGCGGGCCGGCATCTCCACTTTCTCCGCTCTTACGGGCTTGCTCTCGACGGGGCGATAGCCGTACTCGATAGCCCAGTAGTCGTAAGGCCCCAGCGTGGGGGTGGAGAAACGCCCCTCGAGCGGCTCGTCGGCGAAGAAGAGTATCGGGTTGTAGTCCATCACCGACCCGCAGGTAGGCTCGTCCGTCTTGCGACGACGCCTGATCTCCTCCAGCGTGTATACGGAGCTGGCCTTGAAGTTGTGGCGCAGGCCAAGCGTGTGACCTACCTCGTGTGCGACCGTCTCCTTAACAACGTCATAAAGCAGCCTGTCAGTCGCCTCTTTGGGCGCATCGGCGAGAACCGAGTGGGCCAGCGCAAGTTGATGTTTCATCCCCTCGGCGAAATCGCACCCGACCTGCCCACGCTGCAACATCCTGCGCCGGATCACATCGGTGGCGACCTGCTCCCGCCCCTCCTCAGCCTTGAATGCCTCCAGAATGCGCAGGGAGGGCTCCCACTCAGGGTGCCTGTCCAAAAACGCCTCGAGTGCCGGATCGTGCATCTTCAGCGTCAGGGCGGCCTGCGGCAGCAAGGTCTCAGCACGCTGTTCAAAAAACCGTACCATCGAATCATCAAAGACGATGTCCGCATCGTAGATCTGCCCGGTGAATGGATTGGCACGATGCGGTCCCATGGCGAAACTGGAGCCCGTGACAATCCAGCGGAAGAAGCTGTAACGCATGTCCTCCGGATCCAGGTCTTTCCACTCGTTGTCGTCGGTCTGTTGGCGCACCTCGATGGCGTTGACGAAACCTATTCGCTCGAACGCCCTGTTCCATTCAAGGATGCCGTCGCGCACAGCCCTGCGGAAGCGCACCGGGACCGTCTTCTCAATGTAGAAGATGATAGGCTCTTGAGGCTCGCACATCGCTAGCTCCGGATCGCGTTTGACCAGTTGCCAGCGATCGATGTATCGGTTGAAGATGTCGCGCGCCTCGATAGGCTTGGCCCAGTCACGATTCGCCGTCACGAAGTACCCCACGCGATCGTCCGCTACGCGAGGTTTGTATCCGGTCTTGGGGAGCTTCCAGAAGCTGAAGTGCACGATCTTCTTGTCATAGGAACCTGGGGGCGACTTGCGCCTCATCGCCAACTCTACGCCTATCTCGACGTTGAGCTCGAAGGCCTTCTTCTCGGTCCATTTGCTCAGGTCCGCTCTGATGCCCCCACCTCGTCCAAAGGTCGTCCAAGCTATGTCGGCGAAGTTGCCCTTGAGCATCACACCTAGATCGATCAGCGGGTCGCCCGCAGGCGACTTCGTAACAAGGGAGACTGCCGTGCGGAGGCGCTCCGGGTACGTTCGACGCACAACATCGCTGACGGTGTCCTTCGCGTCCACAACGAACCGCGTCTCAGGCGCAACAAGAACGAGCTGCCGATCCAGCAGCTCCCATTCGACCACACGCTCTTCAAGCGGGAATCCTGTGAAGAACCCCCCACCGGAGAAGCTTACCGACAGCATGAAGTCCTCGCCCAGGAAGCTCTTCGGGATCTGGCACAGCAGCTTCTGCTTGTCCTTATCCTTTGCGTCTGCGGGATACGACCAGAGCGTGAACAACCCTTTTTGCGGCACCATGTCCTTGACGACGTCTTCGAACTTGGGGTAGGGCTTGGCGGGCCGGGCATGTGGAGACGCCGCAGTCTTCGAAGCACTCGCCGCATGTGTAGCTAGGTCCATCTTCTCTTCTGAGGCGCGAATGCTCGACGTTACCGTCAGACAATCGCACACAACCGCAACACAAGCGAAGACCCTGTAAGCTTGCATGGGAAACCTCCTAGGATCACCCCGTGAAGTCCGGGAGTTGGCACTTCCGCGGTGCCTGCTACGCGACCAAGCGCAGGGCGCCCAGCGCTCCGGACGAGGTCCGCTACGGAGCCGGCGCGACTAACGCTTTCCCGAACCACAACACCAGTTTATCGGCTCTGTACGTTATGGGATGTGTGTTGCTGTAAGTTTAGGTTGGAATGAGTCGATGAGCCCAGCTCACAGCACTGATAGACGCGGCGATTGGAGTACAACGGGCCGCGCCGTGTGCCAAGCCGACGCCCGGCAAAACCCGCCGCACCCAACATCCTCCCCTGATGTTACCCCGGCGGAGCAGCCGTACACGCCGGTACAACGTCTCATAAATACTGCCACTGCAAACCAGAATCCGCGTTCGAAATCCGCACTCAGCAGCCGAGCTCAACCCCCCAGCCGCGGGCTACCGGAGGACGATGTTGAAGATGACCTCCAAGGTCCGAACTGCCATTCGTACTCACACTCAGCCCGCTCTACCGTACGGGTTGCTCTCGTCGGTCCCCGCCTTCGCGTTCGTACGGAGTGGATGATGTCGCATTATTGCGCGGGGGTACGTAGGCTAAGGGCGCGGTTAGGCTGGCCGGTGCGATCCCGCGTGGGCGCCCCGCGAACATCGTGTTAAACTCGCGGCGGTGGCGGGGACGGTGTACATGTGGCGCAAGGCCGCGGGTCGTTGTGCGAAGTGCTTAATCAAATGATCTATCTGGACAACGCAGCCACCAGTTGGCCAAAACCTCAGTGCGTGCTGGATGAGATGGCGCGCTTTCTCGCCCACGACGGCGGTAGCCCGAACCGCGCTGGCCACCGAATGGCGGCGGCAGCCGGCCGAATCGTCCGTGATGTGCGTTACAAACTGGCGCGCCTCTTCAATATTGAAGATCCTCAACGCCTCATACACTGTTTCAACTGCACCGACGCTCTAAATATCGCCATTAAGGGATGTCTCAGCGAGGGGGACCACGTCATCACGACGGTCCTCGATCACAACAGCATCTCGCGTCCGTTGAACGCGATGGCCAAGGCAGGGCTCATCAGCCTGACGCGCCTGCGTGTGACCGGTGCCGGAGTCGTCGACCCCGACGCTGTTCGCACGTCCATCACACCGAACACGAGGCTCATAGCCACCCTGCACGCAAGCAACGTTACCGGGGTGATACAGCCCATCGCCTCCATCGGTCGAATCGCCCGCGAACACGACTGCCTACTGCTCATCGATGCCGCTCAGTCCGTTGGCCTCCTCGACGTCGACGTGCGTGCTATGAACATCGATCTCCTGGCGTTCCCGGGACACAAGTCGCTGCTAGGACCGACGGGAACAGGAGGACTGTACGTAGGCCCCCGCGCCAGCATCAAACCCTGGCGCGAGGGCGGTACCGGAGAAGACTCGGTCCGCCCGACCCAGCCCACCGAGTTCCCAACCTGTCTCGAGGCCGGGACCCACAATACGGCAGGCCTCGCGGGGCTCAACGCCGCCCTCGATGTCGTGAATCCCCCTGAAGCGTTAGGGAATCATCGTATGATCGTACGGCGCCTGGTGGAGGAGCTGGACGATCACCCGCACATTACGCTTCTCGGGAACCCCGCTGCCGATCGCGGTATCGGGGTTGTGTCTCTTACCGTCGACGGCATTGCGCCATGCGAGGTAGCTTCAATCCTGAACGAAACCTACTCAATCGCCGTGCGCCCGGGATTGCACTGCGCACCCTACATCCACCGTAGCTTGGGTAGCTTCCCCGACGGTACCGTTCGGATAGCCTCCGGACTGACCACCACTACTCGCGACATCATGCGGCTTGTGCGCGCACTGCGGGAAGTCGCAGACCGGTGACAGCACGGCGGGCTGCAGCGACTCTTCCGCACACCCTGCAGCTTAACCCACGCAATCGTCGGCATCGCGGCGGAAGCGGATGCCTAACCGCAACCCGCGAGCATGAACGGCCAAAGCAATGCGCTGGTCAAACCGTTGGTATAACTCAAACTGACCGGTTTTCGTCATGATCGCGGATTGCGCAACAAAAATGCGGTG
>JBHHXS010000009.1:0-24367 GCA_046757145.1 Phycisphaerae bacterium
GGTGCTCTCGCACGTACCCCGCGCCGGCGCTTGGGGCTCGGATCCCAGACCACGACCGCCAGGAGACCCTGGGCGACGCCGCCTAAACTGTCCCGCCCCGGGTTTTGTGAAAACTCGGCGGACGTAGATAATGCCGCCGGGCCGCTGAGCCTGGCAGGATCAGAACGCGGGTGGTCAACGATCGGACTTTTCAGGAGGTCATAGTGTGCCGGTGCAGTCTCGCTCGTACGTAATCGGTCACTGTCTAGTACGAGTACGCTTGAAGCAGGTGGGCACCGTTGTACGGTGTGCACTGGTTGCGTTCCTCGCGCTTCAGCCTCTCGGATGCACGACGACGGCCGGCCCGCAACGGGGTGGCAGCGCCGGCGATGCGAACCCCAACGGAGACGACCGGACTGACGGCGCTGACGCCGGCGACAACGACTCGCGGGCGGATGAAGGCGGACCTGATGCCTCTGCGAAGCAAGTCTTCGCGGTCATCGGCGACTACGGTGATGACGACGACGACACCCGCGCGGTGGCTGACCTGATCAAAGGCTGGGAACCCGATTTCATCATAACCACAGGCGATAACGATTACAGCGACGGGGCGTTCAGCGGCACCTTCGAGGGGCTCGAGCTGGGGGTGGGGCAGTATTTCCATGAGTTCATAGGGGATTATCAGGGCAGCGCGGGACAGGGAGCCGACGAAAACCGATTCTTCCCGACGCCCGGCGATCACGATTGGGGGGATACCTGTGACGATCCCGGCGGACTCGATGACTACCTGCGCTACTTCACGCTCCCGAGCGAGAACTCGGGCAACGAGCGCTATTACGACTTTCGCCGAGGACCAATCCATTTCTTTTCAATACATGCCATCCAAGGCTGCGAGCCGGATGGCACCGGTGCCGATTCGCTGCAGGCCCAGTGGGTAAGAGAAGCAGCCGCTGCCTCGAACGCAACATTCAAGGTCGCCTTTCTACACAAACCGCCCTATTCGTCCGGCGATCGACACGTAGGCGAAGGCGTGCACATGCGTTGGCCATGGCGCGAGTGGGGATTCGATTTGATCATCTCCGGCGATGATCACGTGTACGAGCGCATACTACGCGACGGTGTGACGTACATCATTAACGGCCTGGGCGGCGTGGATATCCACGGGTTTCTCGACGTGCCCGTCGAGGGCAGTCAGGTACGCTTTGCGGAGAACTACGGGGCGATGCGCGTCGAGGCATCTGACGATAGACTTACCGCGGAGTTCATCACGATAGATAATCTGGTAATCGACGAGTTTACAATAACGGCAACCCGGGGAGAAGATGAGTCCGTGGGCGCACTTGACCCCGACGTTCCTCCACTCCTCGAAGGAGACTGGTACAGGCCCGCAGTGAGCACGAGTTGGCAGTGGCAGCTACAGCCCGGCGACAGTGGTGAGATCGATAGATCGCACACGGTCGACGTTTACGACATCGATCTGTTCGACGTGCCGGCGTCCGTCATAAGCGAGTTGCAGGCCGCTGGCAGGAGAGTGATCTGCTACTTCTCCGCAGGTTCATTTGAAGGGTTCCGCGACGACTCGGGCGAATTCCTTCCCGAAGAGCTCGGGCGCCAACTGGACGATTTCCGGGACGAGCGGTGGTTGGACATACGTTCTGCCAACGTTCACGCGATCATGCTGAACCGTCTCGACCTCGCGGTACGGAAGGGCTGCGACGGGGTCGAGCCGGACAACGTCGACGGGTTCGTCAACGATACCGGCTTCGCCCTTACCCCTGACGACCAGCTCGCATTCAACCGTTTCCTTGCTAACTCCGCCCACCAACGTGGTCTTGCCGTCGCACTCAAGAACGACCTCGAGCAGATAGACGACCTCCTGGACTACTTCGACCTGGCGCTCAACGAACAATGCCACGAGTTCGACGAGTGCGATGCATTGGCGCCTTTTGTTGAGGCTGGTAAGCCCGTATTCAACGCCGAGTACGCACATCGCTTCGTCAACAACGGCGACGAACGAGAGGCGATGTGTGCCGACTCACGCACGCGCGGCTTCCGTACGTTGATCCTGCCCATCGACTTGGACGCTAGTTTTAGGCTTAGCTGTGACCTGCCTTAGCTCACGGTGACGCCCCCCGAGTGTGGAATTCGAGGACGCTGCGCCGACTCAGCGCCGGGCACGGCCGTGGTCGCGGACGAATGCGCGCACCTTCATCCGGCCCCCTGGGTACGGGAACCCACCCCGCTGATCGATCCGCGAGTACGTCCATCAGCTCAGCCGGCCGATGCCGGGGTGGTGACACATTCGGCGGCATCGCCTGGGGTCGCACCGAGGCTGTGGCGGCGCCGTTGATCCGAGCCCCAAGTGCCGGCGCGGGGTTGCGTCGCGCGGCATGGGCGTTCGCGCACCTCGATGCGTATCGGGCCGTCGGAGGATTCCCCGCCGTACGCGGCGCCGAGGTATTTGACTCAGCATGCGGCTGTGGCGTGTTTCAACGCGTACCGCAGGCCGGCGCGTATCAATCCGCCCCTCGCTTGGGGCTCGGATCCCACGCCACGATCGCTGGGAGACCCCGGGCGACGCCGCCCAAACTGTCACGCACACGTCTCGGCCCCCGAGGCCCCGCGCTGGTTTACAGGCGATCGTCTGTTCGGGTATGATGGCACAGTGGGCCCGAGGCGCGAGCAAACGTCCGCTCCGAGCGAGCGCGTCCGATACGCCTGCTTTCGACCGAATGAACGGCGGGTGTGATTCCCCATGACACGCGGCTACATGGAGCGCTTATCGAGGCGTCCCGAACGCGCCTGCAAACGGAGGATGGTTGCTATGCTCCATCGTATTCATTGTCGTTTCCACGTTTTGGGGATCCTGCTTTGCACTGCTGTGGTCACGTGCACCGCTGCCGGTGGAACCACTCCCCTTGCGACCGTACGCGTCGCCTCCGGTCTCTCGCGACCTGTCTACGTGACCCACCCCCCGGGTGATTATGATCGCGTGTTCATCGTCGAGCAGGGGGGACGCGTGTTGATACTCGCCGGTGGATCCATCAATGCCACTCCCTTCCTCGACATTTCCGATCGGGTGACCATGGCCGGAAACGAGCAGGGTCTGTTGGGTCTGGCGTTCCATCCGGACTTCGCGGCGAACAACTACTTCTACGTGAATTACACGAGACAGCCCGACGGTTCGACGGTCGTCTCGCGCTTTGAGGTGCCCTCCGCAACGCCCGACGCCGCGGACGACACGAGCGAGATGGTGATCCTGAGTTTTTCGCAGCCGCAAGGCAATCACAATGCCGGGTGGCTTTCATTCGGCCCCGACGGCATGCTCTACATCGCCACCGGCGACGGCGGTGGAGCGGGTGACGCGGGCGCCGGTCATACTGCGGGCACCGGAAACGCTCAGGACCTCACCGACAATCTTCTCGGGAAGATCCTGCGGATCGACGTGGATTCGGGCAGCCCGTACGCGATACCACCGGACAACCCGCTGGTTGGACTGCCCGGCGACGATGAGATATGGGCGTTCGGACTGCGGAACCCGTGGCGGAACGCCTTCGATTCGGCCACGGGCGATCTGTTCATTGCCGACGTCGGCCAAAGCACCTGGGAGGAGATTGACTTCCAACCCGCCTCGAGTACCGGGGGAGAGAACTACGGTTGGCGGTGCATGGAAGGGGATCACTGCTTCGCGACCCCCAGCGGGGCCGACTGCGTCTGCGGTGCACCCAACCTGGTCGGCCCGATTCATGAGTATCAGCACGGCGGGGCACAGTTCCCCTGTTCGATAACCGGGGGAGAGGTCTATCGAGGCTGCGCGCTTGTGGGTTTCTCCGGGACGTACTTCTTTGCCGATTACTGCAGCGAACAGATCTGGACCCTGCGCCATACGGACGGCTCCGTGACGGAGGTGATCGATCGCACCGCGGAGCTGGATCCGGGCGGCGGACTTTCGATTGACTTGATCTCCTCGTTCGGGCGCGATGCCCAAGGCGAGCTGTATATATGCGACCTTAACGGCGAAGTATATAAGATCGTACCCGCCGCCGGCGTTCCCGATTCCGAAGTGCCGGGCTCGACCTGCGACGACGACGCCGATAATGACTGCGACGGACTTGCCGATTGCGCCGACGCGGACTGCAGCTCAGACGCCGCATGCGGCCCACAATGCCCCGCTCAGTCGCAGACGGGCACGATCGTGATGACTATCCTTTTGCTGGCCGCTGGTGCCGGCGTCGTTTCGTGGCGCCGGCGCCGCCGTTGATCCCAGCCGCAAGCGCGACAGCGCGCGGGTGGACCGCGCGCCGGTGTGTTTCAACTCGACGCCCGCGCTCCCGGCTCGGTTCAAGAGTCTATCCACTGTGTTGGAACGACCACTGTCGGGTGTCCCCTCCTGGCTTGGGCACCCCTGAGGTAGGATCAGCGCATAGAACCAGCACACTTCAGCACGAGCGACCGCGGATCGGGTAGGTAGTTCAGTTATGTGTTGGATTACGCAAATACACGCAGCGGGTCGGCACATGTCTGACCATTTTAACATTCGTGTCCTGAACGGGGCGCGACGACGGGCGTGTGGGGCGAATCACCGCGTCCTATTGCGGCAGGGCCCTTCGTCAGGTACAAGACGAGCCCTGTGTATGGGCCCACGGCGGTTTGTGATAGTACACGGCGGCTGAGCGTCATTGTGGATCGCGCGAACTTTAGCGCCAATGGGTGATAGCCATCGGAGCAACATTATGAAGCATCGAATGAAGCTAGTGGTGTGGGCGTGCATTCCCGCGATTTGTCTTTTGGTCGGTTCCGGCTGCCCCGCGTCGCCTGGTGGAGGCGGCGGCGGTGGGGGCAGAGGAGACCAAGGCACGGGCGGTGATACCGGTGATGGAGCCGACACCGGAGGCGACGGCGGAGGCGACACCACCGCCATATCCACGGAACAGACCCCCCAGGACTACTGGCAGACCGAAGGTGGTGGCACGACCAGCCAGGATTTCGCCGCGGCACCGGTCCCCGCCGGCTTCTTCGACCACAACGGTCGTAGGTGCGAGGAGTTCGCCGGCGCCGCCGGTTTCGTCGGCGTTGCCGTCAACGAAGGAGCATTGGGTCAAGCGGACACGATCGTGAAGAGAGCGGAAGACCCTATATCACCCTCCGACCCGGTCGGGACGGTCAGGTCCGTCGAGATTGAGATTACAGCGCTTAGCATGCAGAGTGTCGAGCCGATTACCGTCATGTGCGACGGGGTGGAAACGCAGTGGGATGTCGCTGTGAGCCTCTCTGACGAACCGTCACCAAAGGGGACGCTGACCGCTACGAAGGAACACGACAACGGGGGTACGGCTGAAAGCGAGCTCTACGTATTACCTAAGCTCGTGTTCACCAACAGAGAGGATACCAGTGTTGTAAAGACGCTGGATGCAGCTTCCGAAGGTCAGGAGGCCATCAAGTTCCTGGCGTCGATACCGTGGGTCCATGCTATCGACCCCGACAATCCCGATCCGGAAGTGTCGTTCATCCTCGGAGTTGACGGGAGCGGCGCTGCTGCAAACGGCGCTGGTAAGGCACTTCCTCTTCCAACGACCATGCAGGACGACACGCTTATAGTCTGCACCGAACATTTCAACCCGGGAGGCACGCACGTGCACAACACCTGCACGGTGGACACGGACGGAGACGGGGTTCCGGACGGGTCGGACAACTGTCGCTTCGAGCCCAATTCCGATCAGGCTGACGCGGACGAGGACACGTTCGGTGATGTGTGCGACCCATGTCCGGATGATCCTGAGTGCCCCAGCAGTGACTGTGAGGTCTGTCAGGATCTGCTCAATGAGTTCTTCGACGTACTGTTCGCGGCGTTCGACTGCGACCTGTGGCAGGCGTGCATCGACGAGATGCGTGCCTGCATTCCAGAGGACTGCACCACACCGGAGTGCTTCGCGGCACAGAACTGCGATGAGTCGAGCCTCCCGTCCTGCTCCGAGCTGAGTGATCGGCAGAGCGATGCGTGGCAGGATCTTGAACAGATCGAGGGCGACGTCAACACGTTTATCGATGATTTCACCACGCAGGGTTGCGACAGGTGTGATCCGCGACTCTTTGACTTCACCGAACTGGACTTGCCCGAGTGCCTGGAAGATCTCGTACCCTCGTCGCAGTTGAAGCATACGGTCAGGAAATGGATGCCCGGCGCGCAGCGGGCACGCATGCGCGTGAACCGGTAGCCCCTCGGGACTATCGCCTGTGCGTACTCGCATTATTGGCCGGTGGACGTGAGCCAGACGACGACAACCACTACGCGATCACACGCCGTTTTTAAGGCGGCCTGCGACATCATCCCGTTGGAGATGCCCGTCCCCGACGAGCAGCCTGTGGAAGCGCTTGCTCGGCCGCCGGTCATGGGCAGGGGGAAGGGGGCTACGCTTACGGATGTCGATGGCAACGAGTATATCGATTACTGCTGCGCCGACGGTGCGCTGCTTCTGGGACATGCCGACGAGCGCGCTGTGGTCGCAGTGAACAAGGCCGTCTCGAAGGGCCTCGGGTTGGGGTCACCCTCCGAGGGCGAAGTGCGACTTGTCGAGCTGCTTGCCAGCCGCTGCCCCGCCATCGAGATGGGACGCCTGTTCAACACGCGGCTCGAAGCGGTTACGTGTGCCGTCCTGCTCGCCCGCGAGCACACCGGTCGACGGCACATCGTTGAGTTCAAGGGAAGCCCCTCGGGAACGCCTAACGCGCTGGTGACTCAGTACAACAAGCTCGGCGCCGTCGCGAATCTGTTCAAATCACGTGCCGATACGATCGCCGCGGTGCTGGTCGAGCCCGTAGCAGTAGGTGCCGGCGTCGTGCCTCCGGCGGAGGGATTCCTCTCGGGGCTGCGCGAGCTCTGCGACGCGCACGGCGCACTATTGATTTACGATGAGAGCGTCATCGGCCTGCGCTTTGGCGCGAGCGGCCAGGAGGGGTTGTTCGGGGTACAGCCCGACCTGACGGTCCTCGGACCGGTCATCGGCGGCGGACTGCCGCTGACAGTGTGTGGCGGGCGACGCGAGGTCATGAGAACAACGCTCGGCGCCATGCTGACAGCGGGAATGCCCGGTGGAGCATCCGTGAACGAGGTGGCTATCGCTGCCGGGATTGCCACGCTCCACGCTGTGGGCGACGACGGTTTCTATAAGGACCTTGAGGCTAGGTCAGCGAAGCTGGGAGACGCGCTGAACACGGCGTCGGTGGACAGCGCAGCTCCGCTGCGTTTCACGCGGGTCGGGAGCATCCTGGGGGCGACGTTGGCCGCGACGACTGGTCCAACACGAAGCGTCTCCGCATCCAAGAAGAAAGAGCATGAGCGCCAGGTCACCCGGCGCTTCTACGGCGCAATGCTGGACGAGGGGATCTTGCTTGCCCGGCGGCCTTGTGGCGGCATGTTCGTTTCCGCGGCGCACACCGACGAGCACGTCGATCGCACAACAGCAGCCGCCCGCAACGTGCTGGGCATGATAGCGCTGATGTGATCAACCTCACGACGGCACAACAGGCGCGGCCGATGCTCGCGCCCGGAGCCTCGACACCGTGGACGACGCTGACGGCGGTAAGCTCAAACGCTCCAGGTGGAACTCACTGCAGGTTACCGCAGCACTGCTCGCCGTTGCCGCCGCGGTCATCAGCTTCAACCTGCTGGTTAAACATCTAGGCGGATCTCCCGGGCCGGCGTGGTTCCAGGCGGGCTGTAGCGACGGCTCCCAAGAGGGGGGAGCGGATTGCGCAGCCGTGCTCGCCAGCCGCTACGCTTCCATACCGTTCAGACAGAGCACTGATCCCCCTGGAACGGCATACATTCCAGTCGCGTTTCTGGGGCTGGTTTACTACTCTGCGCTGGCCGTGTGGCTCGTCGGCATCGGGCAGCCGTCCTACGCGCACAGATGGGTTCAAGTAATACCGCTGGGCATGGTCACTGCGGGACTAACCGCCTCTGCCGTCTTTACCTACATCATGCTCACCGCCATCGACGAATGGTGCCCGTGGTGTCTTGTGACACATATTCTCAATCTGATGATCGCCGTGGCAGTTGTACTGATGTGGCCTCGCGCAAGGGGGAAGCCTCAAGTTGGGACCGTTGCCGCTTCACCTGCAGGCGCGTCTCCGGGGGCCTTGAGTCGCACGCCCCTTCAACACAGCGACGAAGCAGCGTACCCATCGGTACGAATGACTGCTGTCGTGCTGGCGGCTGTTGCCTTTCTGGCCTTCGCTCAGTGCCAGATGTTGGGCAATGCGCAGAGATTCACGGAAAACAGGAAGGCGCTGCGTAGTCTTAATGCGTGCATGGCGGCTGTTAAGCGGATCCAAGGCGATGCGGGGACGCTCATGGTCCGGTGGCAGAAGGAGCAGCCGGTGGAGATTACGCTCCGCCCGGATGATCCCACCCGCGCCCCCGCTGCCACGGATCGTCAAGCGCTGCGGGTGGTGGTGTTCAGTGATTTCGAGTGCCACGCCTGCCGCGAGCTGGCTGCATTCCTTCATCGCGACGCCTTGCCGCTCTTTGATGGATCGTTGGAGGTCATCTACAAGCATTACCCGCTCGACACGCAGTGTAACCCGAGGATGAAGAGCGTCATGCACAAACACGCCTGCCATGCCTCGCGGTTGGCCGAGGCTGCCAGGCTCATCGGAGGCAACGACGCCTTCTGGAGCATCCATGACTTCTTTTTCGAGAATCAAGATCGCCTCAAGAGCGGCGTGCTTGCAGAGGAAGAGATAGCGCAACACGTGGGCATGGATCTGCAGCAACTGCGCGACGCCGTCGCGTCCGGGCAGATCGACCAGCGCATCGCGGAAGACATTGCTCTTGCAGCGCGCTGTGGCGTAACCGGTACGCCGGCTCTTTTCATCAACGGTAAACGCCTGGATTCTCTGGGCGCAACCGCCATCGGATTCTGGAACCTGCTCGCCGATCTGTATTGGGAGGGCGTAGGGGTCAAGCGACCTTCCTCAACCCGCCTTGACGCCCAGCCGGCTACTCAAGATACCCAAGATCCATCAGGCGCTCCGTAACCTGCTGCAGCTCCTCGGCTGTGTATACCTCCGTATTGTTAGCGTCGGCTTCCTGGGCAACGGCGCTGGGTCGCGCAGCAGTGCTCTTGATGGCAGGCGTGGCATCAAATAGGCCGGTGATCACGTGCCCCTCCATATCTCCTGGTATCGCGAGCCCGAGCATAGCCAGGATCGTCGGCGCGCAGTCCACGATGTGGGCATCGACCTTCACCCCTCGGGCGATCCCCGGGCCACTGGCGATCAGGATTCCGTTGGAGCGGTGGGTCCCCTCGATTCTGCCCGGCGGCAGCCACCGCACGGGGCGTCTGCCGCGAATCTTTCGAATAACCGCCAGCGATTCATGCGGTATGAGCAGCAGATCGGGTAGCCATGGCTGATCCTCTCTAGTGCATCCGTACAATTCCTCAGGCCTGTGCACCGCGCTGAAGAGCTGGATCGCGCGCCCCGCGGGGTCGGTGGCACGGCACCGATCACCGAGGAACTGCCTCTCAAGCTCATCGCGCAGAGTATCGTATTCAGCGGGCTCCACGATCCCGCTCGGTTGGCGCCCTCGAAGGTTGAGGTACAAGAAGCCCGCCATCCCCGCGTGCATTACACACGCACGGGTTCTTGAGAAATCGACGGCTAGGTCATGGGCGATATCACCTTCGCGCGCGAACCGCATGTTGCGTCGACGCAAGCGATCCCACGTGTGGCGTATCCGTGCCGCCGGCTGCGCACCGCCACGGCGCAACGTCAGGTATCCCCAGTCCTTGAGCAGCATGTTGGGTTGAACCTTGCCCTCGAGGCTGCCGTGCCCGTGGTCCGAAACGATCAACGTTCTCGCGTTGTTGGCGTCCGCATAATCCAGCAGGGCCCCCACCGCGCGATCCAGTTCTTCGAATGCTGCCCTGGTGATATCCCGCCGTGCAGGATCGCGGCTCGACCAGCGCTGGTCTATGTATCTCCACGTTTTGTGTTGCAGGTTGTCCACCAGTTTCAAGACGACCATCAAGACGTCCCACCCCAGCCTGTCGCCCACGGTGATCGCCATGTGTGCTCCCTGGTGGAAGCTCCGTACAATGTAGCCGACATTGTCCTTGAACAGTTGTCGTCCCCCGAAACTACGGCGCTGCCATTTGGTCTTGAGCGTTGGATCAGGCCACGCTTGGAGTACCTCCTTCTTAAGCTCGGGGGGATAAACGAAGTTCGCCGCCGGTCCCGGAGTTTCGAAACCGCTTATCATGAAGCCGTTGACCTGAGTGGCCGGGTAGGTCATGGGCACGTTGATGCTGCCTACGCGCAAGCCGCAATCGCCGACGAGTTGCCACAAGGTGCGCACGTGGGCCAGTGACCGCGTGCTGTTGAACGTGAGCCTGTTCGTCTGTACGTCGTACCGTTCAAAGTCGATGATCCCATGCGTGCCCGGTTGCTTGCCGGTCAGAAAGGTCGTCCACGCCGCCGGTGTGATGGGCGGAACCGTCGAGCGGAGCACGCCGGAAGCACCGGAGTCCATCGCCGCTTTCAAACGAGGCATGCGACCCTCAGCCATGAGCGGGCAGAGTACGTCGAAGGTGGCCCCGTCAAGGCCGATTATCAGCACTCGCTTCGCCGCTGGGGCGAATGTAGGCTCGCTGCGTGGGGGTTCAGCGGCGTTTCCGTCGGATCTGGAGTCTTGGCTCATATGTGTCGCGAGTCACGTCCGTTCGCGTCGGTGGGCGCTGGGAGTCCGTCTCACGCCTTGACGGCATGTGAGTTTACGCGTGTCTGCATCGCCTGGCAATGCGGGCCTATGCCCCGGCCAGCCGGGCACGCGTTACTGCAAGGTCGAGTGTCGGTGCCCTCGGGTGGCGACGGCAGCGACGATTGGCGGTACTATTCATCCCACTGGGCTAAGGCGGACGGCCCCTGCCGGATTGAACGCACGACTTTAGCGGGCCGGAGTGGTACGGGCTCTGGGCGGCGGGTCAGCACCGGGATGCGCGCCGGGACGATTACAGGAATAAGCCGCAATGCACGTGATGGTAGTTGGTGGCGGTGGCCGGGAGCACGCATTGGCATGGGCACTGGCGAAGTCCAACCGTGTTGATCGCATCCTCTGTGTTCCAGGCAACGCCGGCACGGCAGGCCTGGCCAACGAGAAACCCGGACTCATCGTTGAAAACGTGCAAGCCGCCGATGACCGCCCCGAAGCACTGGTGGAACTCGCGGTGAACCGGCAGGTGGACGTGACTGTTGTCGGCCCGGAAGCACCGCTGTGCGCGGGCATTGTCGATAGCTTTCAAAACGCCGGCTTACGCATATTCGGGCCCACTGCAGCCGCAGCCCGAATCGAGGGTGACAAAGCCTACGCCAAACGCCTGATGGCCGTCGCCCATGTGCCCACCGCCGAGGCGCGGATCTTTGAGCGCTTCGACGCCGCCAAGGGCTATATCGCCTCTCGCGATACGGGGGTCGTCATCAAAGCGGCGGGGCTCGCGGCGGGGAAGGGGGTCTTTGTCTGTCACGACCAGGACGACGCGCAGGCTGCACTCAGGAGGATCATGCTCGAGCGCGTATACGGTGGCGCGGGCGACGTCGTACTCGTCGAGGAGTTGCTGGAGGGACAGGAGCTCTCGGTGCTTGCCCTCGTCGACCGCGACACCATCTACATGCTCGAGACCGCACAAGATCACAAGCCCATCGGTGACGGGGATGTAGGGCCCAATACAGGGGGAATGGGGGCGTACAGTCCGGCCCCTCTCGCGACCCCCGATGTGCTGAGCAAGGTTGAGCGTCAGATACTGGTGCCGATTGTAGACGCGCTCCGCAACGACGACGCCCCGTATACCGGCGTCCTCTACGCCGGACTCATGCTAACGCCCGGCGGACCGAAGGTCCTCGAATTCAACTGCCGATTCGGCGACCCCGAGATTCAGGTCCTATTGATGCGCCTGGAATCCGATCTTTTGGACCTCATTGAGGCGGTTGTCGACGGCGGCCTCGCCGACGCTACGATCCGCTGGGCCCCCCGGCCGGCCGTGTGCGTTGTGATGGCCTCGGGTGGGTATCCCGGCCCGTATCAATCGGGCAAAGTGATTGAGGGCTTGGACCGTGTCGAGCTGATGGAGGACGTGCAGGTGTTCCACGCCGGTACGGAACGGCTTGAGCACCTTGTCATATCGAGCGGCGGTCGCGTGCTCGGCGTCACCGCGCTGGGTAAGACGGTCGCCGACGCCCGACGGCGGGTCTACGCGGCTGTTGACAACATCCGATTCGATGGCGCGTATTATCGTCGAGACATCGCGGATAAAGCCATTCGTGCCTGCACGCCGGACGACGCTGAATGACCGCGTCCGCGCTCGCTGCCGACCTTGTCCAGTGCCCGCTTTTTGCCAGCACCGCACCCGCGGACCTCGCTCGAATTGCACGGGCGTCGCGCGTGGTACGCTGCGGAGCGGGGGCGATAATATTCCGCGAAGGTCAGGCTTGCACAGGGTTCTACATAGTCATCACGGGCAAGGTGCGCGTGTACAAAATTGGGCCCGACGGACGGGAGCGGACGTTGCATCTCGTCCGCCCGCCATACTCGTTCGCCGAGGCGGCAATGTTCGGCCGCGGCGTCTTCCCCGCTTTCGCCGACGCGCTCGAACCGAGCAGGCTGATCCACGTGCAGCGTGATGTGTTCCTGGGACTACTGCGGGAAAGACCGGGCTCAGCCCTGCGAGTCATTGAATCCCTAAGCACCTGGATGCACCGGCTGTTGCACCAGCTTGAAAACGAGACTTTCCTGAACGCCCGGGCGAAGCTTACCGGGTATCTGCTGCGGGAAGCGCGACGCCAAGCCCACGGGGGAGGACTGGAACGCGTCCGCTTGGCCGATCCGAAAAAGGAGATCGCCTCACACCTGGGAATGGCACCGGAGACGCTGTCGCGTGCCTTGGCCGATTTGGAGACACAGGGACTTATACAGACCTCGGGAAGGCACGTCGAGCTCCTCGATCCGGTGGCTTTGGAGGCCCTGCTGCTAGGCGACCCCGCTGCATACTAGCCTTGGGAAGCATCACCCCGCGGCTGCACGCACGACCGTAAACGGACGTCGGTCAAAAAAACCTCTGAGCTTGACGACCGTCAAGGCGAACCAACCGCAGGTTATCGATGATAAGCACTGATGGTTCTAACTCGATAAGGAGAACTCTGATCATGTTCTGCAATCAATGTGAACAGACGGCACATGGCGTCGCGTGTGTGGACATAGGCGTGTGCGGCAAGGACGCCGACGTGCAATCGCTGCAGGAGATTCTGCTCTATGGCCTAAAGGGTATGGCGGCATACGCGCACCACGCCCGAAGGCTCGGAATGGTGGACGAAGAGGTGGACGCCTTTGTCGAAGAGGCTTTGTTCGCCACCGTCACCAATGTCAACTTTGATATGGAGAGCCTCTTTGAGCTGGTCATGGAGTGCGGATCAAAGAACCTCCGAGTCATGCAGATGCTCGACGAGGGCCACGCCAGCCGGTTCGGAACGCCCTCACCGGCGACCGTAGTCGAGGGCACCAGACCCGGACCGGGGATTCTCGTCACTGGGCACGATATGGTCGACCTTGCGGATCTCCTTGAGCAAAGTGCAGACAGCGGCGTCAACGTGTACACGCACGGTGAGATGCTCCCCGCGCACATGTATCCCGTCTTACGTGGCTACGATCATCTGGTAGGGCACTTCGGTGGCCCCTGGCAAATGCAGAAAGCTCAGTTCGCCCAGTTCGCCGGCCCGGTGCTCGCTACCACGAACTGCGTGCTCATCCCCCCTGACAGCTACAAAGACAGGCTGTTCACAACACGTGTGACGGCGGTTCCGGGGGCCAAACGACTGAAGGATAACGACTTTTCCGCAGTGATCGACAAGGCTAAACAGTGCAACCCGCTCCCCGGGAATGTGGTCAGGGAGTCGACGATAGGTTTCCACCATACGACTATCCTCAGCCTTGCGGATAAGATCGTAGAGGCCGTTAAGGCGGGCAAGCTCTCACACTTCTTCCTCATCGGAGGCTGTGATGGCGCGGAGCCTGGCCGGAATTATTACTCCACGTTTGCGCAGGCAACTCCCCCCGATTCATTAATCCTCACGCTGGGGTGCGGCAAGTACCGCATTCGTGAGTTCGACTACGGCAACATCGAGTTAGACACCGGCACTTCCGTTCCCCGCCTGCTCGACATGGGGCAATGCAACGACGCCTACGGTGCGATACAAGTTGCGGTTGCCCTGTCCCAGGCGTTCGACTGCGGCGTAAACGACCTGCCGCTCACGATCGTGCTCTCCTGGTTCGAGCAGAAGGCTGTCGCCGTCCTGCTTACACTACTCTCTCTGGGGTTGAAGGGCGTTCGCATAGGTCCCGCCCCGCCTGCCTTCGTGTCGCCTAATGTGATGAGGACCCTGCAGGAGAAGTTCGACCTGCGGCTGACAAACTCCGACCCGCTGGCTGAAGTACAACTGGCCCTGGCGCCGACGGCGTAACGCCGGCCGCCCGAGAGATACGTTCGGCAGCCGCGGTAGCGGGGCAGTGTGGACCCGCCGTTGATTGCTTCTGCCCGACTTTAGCTAGCCGGAGTCCGCGCGGGCGTGAGTTGCGGTGGGCGCTCGGCAGGGATGAGCTCAGGGCGGAGCCAGGAGTCCTCTGCAGCCATCGAACGCTTGATCACGCGGGCGGGCACGCCCACCACAGTGGACATCGGGGGCACGTCAGCGGTGACCACGGCACCGGCTCCGACGACGGCTTCATAGCCCACGCGCAGGCTCTGGATGATCGTGGCTCCTATCCCCACGAACGCGCCCGACTCCACGGTGACCCGCCCGGCCAGGCGAGCACCCGGACACACATGCGTAGCAGTGCCGATCAGGCATTCGTGGTCCACAATGCAACCGGTGTTGAGGATGACCGAGTCCCCGATCTGAGAGTGGGCCGACACCAGCGCTCCAGCTGCGACGACGATGTTGACTCCAAGGGTGACGTTGCGAGCGAGATTGGCCGAAGGGTGAATCGCGTTGATCAGGTCGAACCCGAGAACGTCAAGATGATCGGCAAATGCCCGGCGCACGCCGTTGTCGCCGATCGCGACGATGGCGTGATCGGCACCGAAGCGGCGTTTAATCTCGGGTAGGTCGTTGGGATGGCCCAGCACCTCGATACCGTCGATCCGCCGACCGATGAGCCTGCGGTTGGAATCGACGAATCCAACCACCTCGCATGCGCGGCTTTGGACCAGGATGTCGAGTACCACGCGACCGTGGCCTCCGCAGCCTAGGACAACGCATTTGCGCTCTCCCGCCTTGTCACCCTGTCGTGCATGCATTGATCTTACTCGTCGTCGCCCCGGCCCGCGCACCGTATCCAGTTGGGGGATCCGCAGCCCCCGCGCCTACAACGATTATCGGTCAACGGCGCAGAGTACTGAACGCATTTCCCCGTCGCCGAAGTGCCCTTGGACGTACAACAGGCAAGCCAACGTCTCCGCGTTGCCGATTGACGTGTATGACGTCCTAACCTATACTCGCGCGCAGCGGCGTCGTCGGCGTCTTGAGCCGGCGTAACTTGTTGCCACTTATGAACTTATAGATGTCGGCGGGCTCTCCCGACAACGTTGATGCCGGGTTCATCACGCCTCCCTTCGCGGTTGCCGTTGTGGTGCTCGGTGCGTCGGCGTGGCTGTCGGGGCCTTTCGCCGACTGGATGAAGTTCAAGCGCGACAAAGAGCCTCTGCCGCTAAAGGCCCCGCTTACCATGTTGCACACCGCGGCGCTGACCCCGTACAAGGTTCTGGATCGAAAGATTCTTCAGCCGGAGATCGTAGATGCGCTGGGGACCGAAGAGTACATCCTTTGGACGCTCGAGGACACCAGCCTGCCGCGAGATGATCCCCTTCGTTTCGCGTCGCTGTTTGTCACCTACTACACGGGCAAAAGGAGCCGCGTCCCCCATACGCCCGACGTGTGCTACCTGGGCAGCGGGTACGAGCCTGCCCAGCCTCATGAGTTCGCTGCAACGACGGTGGCCTCGCTAGGCCCCGGTGAATCGGAGGTGCCAGTTCGCGTCTGCACGTTCGCCCAGACTGCGGTATTCAACCGGCGCGAGCATACGGTCGTCTACACATTCCACTGCAACGGCCGGTTCGTCGCCCGGCGCTCAGCTGTGCGGCTGCTTGTGAATGATCCGTTGACCGGACACGCTTACTTCAGCAAGGTGGAGGTCAGCTTTCCGGCAGCGACACGGGCACAAAGCTTGCTTGGTGCCAAGAGGCTCTTCGAGCGCGCGCTCCCCGCGCTCGTCAGAGACCACTATCCGGACTTCGAGGCGGCCGAGCGAGGAGAAGCCGGCTTGTTCCCGGACCCACACTTGAGGTGAGAATGATCCGCCGCGGGCGCCGCTCTCAGCCCGCGACGCCGAACACGACAGGTTAGGAGGTCCAGTGCCATGGCCCGCAAGCGGTTGAACAAGAGGCTGGTGATAGCGGTGACGTTGTTCGTGTTTGTCGCTGCGATCATCCTCTCTGCGTTGATGCTGCGCCAGTTGCAGAGAGGCGACCCGAAGCGGTTCGTCGCGCTGGCGGTGCGCTACGGGTCCGAGGAGGCATGGGAACAGGCGGCGCTGTTCTATCGGAAGGCCTGGGAGAACAGCGGAGATCCCGCGTATCTCGTGAAATCAGGAGAGATGCTCCTGGAGGGGGGCGAGGTCAGGCAGGCGCTGGCGTTCTGGCGGCAAGCACTGGTCGGTGACCCGAGCTTGGTCGACGCCCACATGAAGCGCATAGAGCTGCTGCTGGAGTTGGCGTCGCTGCTTGGCAGTGTGGATGAACATCAGGCCCTGCGCGACGCCGCCGCAGCGCTGATCGAAGTCGATGCGGAGTTGACGCCCGCACAACGTGCTTTTGCCCGCAACGCCAACGGCGTCGCTCTGATCAATCTTGCCTCACAGAATGAAGCCAACGTCGAGAACGGATTAGCGGAACTCCGAAAAGCCGTCGAGCTCGCTCCGGACAACGTGGACTATGCCATTGAACTCGCTATGTCGTACGCACGCCTGCAACGCCACGAGGAGGCACGAGAGATCTTCCGCGAGTACTCCGACCGATTCGACTCCCCTTCGCGCGAAGGGGCCAAGATACACTCGGCGTACGCAAGGTACCTGGCTGAATGGCCCGATGAGGAGGATCGCGCAGGCTCGTTCGAGCAGGCCGAGCAGCTCTTCGAGCGCAGCCTCGCGCTTGCCCTCAATGCCCCCGCAGCCCTGCGAGGTGCCAAGCTGCACTACGCGGTTCTGCTCTCCCAGCGCTGGGCGGAGTCGGTGGCTGATGAGCTGGAGGCATCGGCGAGTCAACCGCTGTTCGACCACGCCGAGACGCTCCTCCTGCAGTGCATAGAAGCAGACCCAGACGCCTTCGACGCGTATGTGCGCCTCGCGACTCTCTACAAAATGGCGCGTCGCCACGCCGACGTCGTGCGCCTCTGCGACGAGCGCGTCGGGCGGGGGTTCTCGCGCAAGGGTGTGCAAGCCGTGCGCGATAAAGCCAGCGCCTTTCGTCTGCTGATACTCGCCTCGGAGGCGTGCGTAGCCCAGGCGGTCACCGCATCGGAAGAAGGTAAGGGCGAGCGCAAGGGCGAATTGATCGCCGAGGCGCGGCGTTATATGAACGACGCCGGTGCTGAGTTCCCCAACCACCCCGACGTTCTAAGTCAATCCGGTCGGCTGAAGCTTGCACTGGGGCAGGAGCGGTCGGCGCTTGAGGATCTCCGCCAGGCATACGACGCCTATCGCGCCAAGAACCTCGTCAACTGGGAGAACACGCTTATCCTCGCCCGATTGCACTTGAAGCTCAACGAGCCCGGCGCTGCCAAGGACATCATCGAGCGCGTATGGGGAGAGTCACGGCAGAGCAGAAACACGCCTCTTCTGCTCGCCTATGCCGAGGCGCTTCTGCGCACCAACGACGCCGACCGCGCTTTGGCCGTCGTAGACAGTGTGCTGCTTCGGCATCCGAGCAACGCTGATGCGCGACGCATCAAGGCCGCGGTGTACGCGCTCCAAGGACGCCCTCACCAGGCGGGATCGCTTGTGGATTCACTTGCGATGCAAGCGATGCTGGAGGCCCAGGCGCTCTCGGTCGCCGGCGATGCCGCCGGAGCCGTGACCGTGCGTCTTAAAGCACTTGAGCAGAACCCCGCCGATGTCCAACTCGTTGGTGCTACCGTCTCCGAATTGCTCAGATTGAACAGGGCGGCGGAGGCGCAGACCGTCCTGAAGCGCGCCATCGCTGCCGACCCGGACAGCACAGTGTTTAAGAGGCTGATGGTGCTGGCGACGAAAGGCCTATCCGATGAGGAGCGGGATGCCGCTGTGCTGGAGATCATAGAAGACCAACCCGACCGATACCGCCGAGCACTGGATCTGGTCGATTTCTACGCCCGCAAGGATGATGCCGCAAGCGCGCTGACGTACCTCGATGAGGCTGAGCGCCACTTGATTGACAGAGACACGCCGCTGGCAACGAACGCCACACCCGCTCATCATCGTACTCTGCTCGAAGCGAAGGTGCGCTTCGCCGCAGCGCTGGATGACGAGGAGGCGATGGAGCAAGCCCGCAATGCCGCGGAAAAGTACAACGTCGATGCCGCGGGCGGGAAGACCATCCTGGCCCTGTACCACATGCAGCGAGGGGAGATGGAGCCCGCTATCGCTGCGCTGCGCGCCGTCGTCGAACTCCAGCCCACCGACGCCGTCTCACTGACACGCCTGGGCCAGTGCCTCCAGCGAACCAATCGTAACAGCGAGGCACGCCTGTACTATGAACAGGCCATACGCATAAACCCCAACGAGGCCCACGCCCACCGTGGGCTGGCCGCTCTTGCCAAGTCCCAGGGCGACAGCGAGACCTACGACGTGGAGTTGGAGCTGTGCGGCAGGCTCATACCGGATGATCCGTGGGTCAAGGCGGAGCTGTTGGCCCGGCAGGAGGAGGCCGACCCGAAGAGCGCAATAACACGTCGCGAAGCACTGCTGAAGGAGCACCCGGATGACACCCACAACCTGTTCAGGCTCGCGAGATTATGTGAGGCGGCCGGAGAAATCCCCGACGCTGACCGGTACTGGGAGAACCTGCTTGCCCTGGTGACCAGGCAAGAAGATAGGAACATGGAACAAGGGGCGGTCGTTGCCGCAGCCAAGTACTACCGTCGAACTGGCAGGCCGGAGAAATCGCTGCGACTGGTGACGCGCTTCGCCGAGTCTGGGAAGACCGACGAGGAAAGGGCCGATGCCCAGGTCCTGGTGGCTGCCCATTACCTAAGCCAGGGGCAGTTGGATTTGGTCAAGACGACGCTGTTGGCGGCGGCTGACATCGCGCCTACCTTCGAGATTGCCTACAGCATTGGGGAGTTCTACCTGCGTACGGCCGATCGCCCCGAGGCCGCGCTCGAGTGGTTCGACCGCGCGGTCGAGCTTGCCCGCCGCGACAAGCTGCCCCAACTGAGGAACGTGCTAATCACTCGCATCACGTGCTTGCTGCACCGAAGCCTCGATGACTTGGAATCGGCGCAGAAACACGTCGCTGAGTTCATTGCCGAGTATCCTGACGATCCGCAGGGGCAACTGCTTGCCAGTGAGGTCCATGCGCGAAAGGGAGAAATCAGCGAGGCCGTCGCGGCTCTGTCTGAGTTTCTGGAGAAGGAACCGGGGCACCTCTACGCACGAATCAAGCGGGCTCAGCATTATGCGTCTCTGGGACACCTCACCGATGCGATTGAAGACCTGGAGGTGATCAAGCGGTCTGGCGCCGCCATCTCAAGCCAGATCGCACCTAGGATTCTCCTTGCACGATTGCGCTTCCATGCCGGTCGGCGCGATGCGTGGCTTCGTGAGTTACAGTCGTTGGTCGAAGACGCTCCGGATTCCACCCAGGCCTTTACCGAGCTTGTGCGCGCCTACATGATCGAAGAGCGCTTTGATGACGCGGACACAGCGCTGACCTCCCGGATCAACCGCTCCGCGGATAAGCCCGACCCGCGCTGGTTCTTCCTGCGAGGACAGGTTTCGCTCGAGGTAAAGGATTACAACCGGGCCTTGGCTGATTTCCGCAGGGGCGCTCAACTCTCCGACTTCTCCAGCGAGAGCCTTCGCCGTGTGCTCGACACGTACTGGCGGGCGAAACGCTACCAAGAGGGGATCGAGTTCTACAAGCAGCACGCGGACGCCGTGAAGAACGACCCCGCCGTCGTCTCGCGCTACGCTCGTTTGTTGGCTAGTGCCGGCCGGGAACCGGAAGCCGTCGAGGCGTTCAGACGTGCGATGTACCTTGCGATTGAAGATACGGCCGTGTCCGTTCGCTCCGTGACCGCCGACCTGCGATCCGCACCCTGGTCGGTCGAGCACGCCCTGACGCTCTTCGACACGCCAGTTCCCGCACCGGAGGCGGCCCGGGCCAACGACCGCATCCTAGTGCGCCTATACAGCATGTCCGATCGCGCCGGCGAGGCAGCGGCCAAGCTCGATCACCTGATCCACAACACCACGCGGGATGCACTGCGCGCTGACCTGCTCGTCGAACGGGCTGAACTGCACCAGGTCCTACATGACTATGAAAAGACGCGCCGCGATTACGAGGAGGCCTTGAAGTATGACAGCGACAACTGGATCATCATGAACAATCTTGCTTACGTCCTTGCCGACAAGCTGAACAACAGCGCAGTCGCCCTCCCGTACGCCAAAAAGGCGGTCGCACTTTCAAACGCGGCTACCGCATTGGATACGCTCGGATGGATCTACACGGGTCTTGGGCAATACTCGGCGGCCATCGCTGAGCTTAGTCGGGCGATCCGCCTCGATACCAGTCTGACCATCGCATACTACCATCTTGGTGAAACGCGGCGGCGTAATGGGGAATTCCTCGAGGCCAAGCTCGTGCTGGATGAAGGACTTACGATGGCTAAGGAGGCCCGAGAGGACTCCCTGGTGGCACTGTTCGAGGCAGCACTCGAGAAAACACAGCACCGAACTGACACCCCATGAAGAATGAGGAGATCGCGGAGCGGTAGAATGCTCATACTATGATGGTCTGGCTCTGGCTTGTCCTGTTGCTCTGCTGTTCCGGGCTTGTTTCGGCATCCGAGACGGCACTGTTCGCTCTTAGCCGCAGCTCTATGCAGCGCTTCGCGCAGGCGCGTGGACCGTTCCAAAGGCGTGTTTGTTCACTCATGCGAAGGCCGGGACAGGTCCTGATGACCGTCCTGATCGCCAACACGGCTGTCAACGTGGCGATCTTCGCGGCGTCGTTCATTGCGCTCAGAGAGGCGCGTCACACCGACCCGGCGCTGGCTGCTATGGTGAGCGTCGCGGTGCTCGGGGCGGTAATCACCTTTGGTGAGATCGTGCCCAAGACGGTCGCGCTGTCTCGCGCCGAGTCTATCGCCTCCGGTGCCGCTGCCATGATCGGCGTCCTGGAGGTTCTCCTCACGCCGCTGCGCTGGATCCTGCGTACGATGTTCGTCACCCCGTTATTGCGTCTTGCGACTCCCTCATACCCCACGCCCTCCGCGCTGACCACTGCGGAGCTCAAGGAACTGGTCGAGCGTTCGGCACACGACGGCACCATCGATTCCCGCGAGCACGAGATGCTCCAGGCGGTGGTGGAAGCAGGCAAGGTCAGCACGCGCGAGATCATGACGCCTCGCGTAGACATCGAAGCCCAGCGACTTACAGGCTCCCGGGCGACGTTTGTAAAGCGAATGCAAAGCACAAGGACGCGCCGGCTGCTCGTATACGGAAGGGATTTGGACGACGTCCGAGGTGTGATCCACGCCCGCGACCTCTACCTCGAGCCGCACACACCGATCAGCGCGCTGCTCAAACCGGTTGAATTCGTCCCGGAACAGGGCAACCTGATGCAGCTACTGCGCCACTTCCATCGCACGAGTGCCAGATTCGCTGTCGTCGTGGATGAGTACGGCGGGACGGCGGGGTTGATCTCGATCGGTCACATCATTGATTGGATGCTCGGGACCGCGCGTGATGACGAGGTCGCCAGGATACCGGAAGCGCAGCGCATCGATGAAAACACCTACCGCGTGTCGGGGAAACTAAGTGCCAGGCTCTGGGCGGACCGTTTCGCGGCGCGACGGATTGACTACCGAATGGATACGGTGGGCGGGCTGGTGCTGGCAGCACTGGGTCGCATGCCCGCTGTCGGCGATTCCGTCCGCCTCGGCAACCTGACGCTCACCGTTGAACGAATCAACAGACGCCGCATCGAACAGATCCTCGTCAAGCGCGATACAGGCAGCCCTTCATGCGGGGAGGCACAATGATAACCTGGACTGTGAGTGTTGCGGTCTTGCTCTTGGGTCTACTGCTCTCGGCCTTCTTCTCCGGGACGGAAACGGGGATCTACTGTATGAGCCGCGTCAGGCTTCACCTGGCTGCGAAGCGGCGTGACCCGCGCGCCCTGCGCCTCGAGAGCATCCTCGACGACGAGGCGGGAGCCCTCGCGGTTACCCTGATCGGCACCAACCTGATGAACTACGTCACGACGACGGCATGCGCGTTCATGCTTGCCGAACTGGTCGGCTCGTCGCAGATAAACACCGAGCTGTACACCGTGCTGCTGCTTACACCCGCGGTCTTTGTCTTCGGGGAGGTGGTCCCCAAGAACCTTTTCAGGCTGCACGCGGATACCCTGATGCCGCGCAGTGCTTGGCTGCTTAACATCGCTAATCGTATCCTCCGGTCGACCGGCTGCGTGGCGCTGTTTAAGCATCTTTCCATGGCAGTGAACCAGGCGGTGGGCGAACGACCGGTTCAAGCGCTCGTGGCGCACGGGCCGAAACGCCGCGTCGCCCTCCTCCTTCAAGACGCGCTCGTAGAGCACCCGTTAGGACCGCAGCAATCCAAGCTGATCGAGCGCGTGTGTCAACTCTCGGAGGCGCCGGTTCAGACGGCCATGGTGCCGTGGGACCGCGTTGTATCCATCGCCGCAAACGCCGACCGGCGGATGCTGACACGACTTGCACGCACGACGCATCACGCGCAGGTGCCTGTGTTTGACTCGCGACGTCGAAACATTATCGGCCTGGTCACGATCGATTCTCTGCTTGAGGCCGATGGATGGACCGTTGTCCGGGAGCATTTGGAGTCCGCGATTTGTGTGAGCCCCCACGACATGATCCCATCGGTGATCAGCCGCATCCGCGCCGCCGGTGGCGAAATGGCCATCGTGACAGACCGCACCGGGCAGATGTTGGGCATAGCTACGCTCAGAGACCTGCTTGCAGAAGTGGTGGGGGAACTGGGCAACGGTGTTTGAATGCGGACCGATAAGCGCCTACCATCCTCCGAAGGGGGATTCTCTGATGAGGTTGGCAACGAGATGTGCTGTGCGGTGCCCAGCCACCTGGCTCGTCCTTGTTTGCTGCTTGTCGCGAGGCGAGGCGGCACCCACGCGTGACGCCCGACGGGAAACCAGCATCCGCGCGGGGTCCGGGCGGAAGATTGTCGCAGTGGAGCCCGGGCCGGGGTCGACTGCAAGACCCGCCCTGAGAACCACCGCTCTGTACCCGCATCCGCGCCCGAGACTTGCGGGCTTCTCCCCTCTCGTGGCAATTGCAACTTCAAACGAGGGGCATCCCCTGGGATACGATCTCGAGTTCGAGCACGACCTGCAAAGCACGTATGTAGGCTCGCCGCTCAACCCGTTCGCGAACCCCGGTTTTGTCATCGGCATTCTCGACACCGGGGCGGATTCAGACCTGGTCGCTGGAGCAGCTGCCGACACGCTCGGCCTTGTAGGCCGCAACCTGACCGCAAACAGCATTCCCATCGGTGGTGCCGGCGGGACAATCTCTGCAGCCATTACCATGCCGGTCGGCTTTTTCGCCGCCGGACTGTCCGCGGTCTACGCGGAGGATATGCTGGACTACACCGCGTTGGTCGGACACTCTAATGTCTGCGGACTCGCTGCTCCTGAAATACAATGTGGCGGCGAGGAGGCGTTGACCGCTGTAGTAGGCCTGCCGTTTCTGGCGTTCTACAACTCGATCATACGTGTGGACACCCCGCGCGCCGTCCGTGTTGGCGGCACCACCTATATGGGACCGGATGTGCAGATCCAGCCTGTGTTTCAGCCAATACCCCACTACGCTCACAGGATATCAATTGAGTTTGGAGGGTTGTCTCCGCTCGCAACGACGGCCAACTACTATGTGGACTTCTTCGACTTGGAAACCCCCATCATCCCTACCTTACTCTCGTTTCTACCCGGTACGATACCCTTCGGCGGAGCGTTCTTCGCCACGATACATCTTCGTGAAGGCGACCAGACGGAGCCGCTCGTCTCGCTGCGTGTCTTGGTGG
>JBHHXS010000010.1:0-23833 GCA_046757145.1 Phycisphaerae bacterium
AACAGCTTCACGCGCAGTGAATCGCCGGGGGCCAGCCGGCGGATCGGATGTTCTCCCGACGACTCCCACCCGGAAGGGAGCTCGGTGAAGCGCACACTGCCTGAGACCGGTACACGACTGGAGTTCGTGATTGTCAGGGCACATTCGATCTCGAACCCGGGTGCCGTCCGAGTGCCGATCGCACGAACGCGCGTTCCGTCGACGCGCACCTTCAGTTGACGCGTTCGCATCATCAGTCGGCGCCACTCCGCGCCGCGTACGAACTGCTTTCTAGGTTCGTCGTGGCACACGTCGTTTGCGACGCGTATGAGCTCGTTGGCCATGATGCGACGGGCGTCGTCGAAGAGCCCCACGTCGTCCGGCCATCCGACCGTCCTTCCATCGGCGAAGTGTGTCCGGTACGCATCGGCTCCGGCGTACGGGCATAGTGAACCGACAAGCGTCGCGACCAGATGCCCGAGCCCGTGCTCGCGCAGAAGCCGGAAATACGCGTCATCCTGCGCGGTGCGGCGTAGATACATCAACCTTGCCGACGGAACCGGGTGATCGAGCCCGAACGGGCCGCCGGGATAAATGAGCACGCGTGGGTCCCGGTCTACGCAATCCTGTGGAGACGGGCTGTCATCCGCATCCGGCCAGTCGTTGACACTTCCGATGTGCAGGGCCTGTGCCGCCAGCTCCTCTGCCTGCCACGACAGCACGCGTACGTCGGACGGCGAGGCATGTATCGAGACCGAACCACTAAACGGAGGTCGGTCGACGGCGACCCACGTGCGCCTGCCCGCCTCGCGTTCAGCCGCCATCCGCGCCTTAGAGAAGAACTGCGCCGGGGACATCCAGATGTCGACGGCTTCGGACATATCGGTGTAGGTGAAGTCGGTCCAGCCGTAAGGGGCAAGATCCTGCGGGAACAGACGCGAAGCGGTTCGCACATTGGTGCCGGCCAACATCGAGGCGAATCCCCTGGTGATCTTCGCGGCTTTGGGATCAAGCCAACTCCGGGGAGGTGCGACGGCATATGTGCGATCCAGCCAGTCGTTCCGCGCAAAATGGGCGGCACATTGGCCCACGTAAGCCTGCATCAGGTCGCTCTTGTACTGCCGGGCCGCCGCATCCGCCGGATGGGGTGGGCGGACGCCGCCTAACGGTAGAGGCCACACTGGGATGGCCACGCGTGAGAAGAAGGCCCGCCCGTCAAAGCACGGCTCCACCACGGCATCGTATTGCCCCCAGTCGACGACAACGCTGTCATGGGCCGTCACTTTCACTATTGGGTTCAACTCAGGAAGCACCGGGGTGAGCCTATTCTGACGGAGCATACGAAGGGTCGAGGCGAGGAGGGCGTCCAGCTCACTGCGGAGCGGATCGTCGCGCCAATCGTCCACGCCTACACCGTGTGGTCGGCCCCGGTATCGTACATGGTGCCTGAACAGCTTGCGGTGGTCGAGCTCAGCAATGATGGGAACGCCGGCCGCGTCAGGCAGCAGAAAGGGCCACACCGTCAGACGAACCGTGACCCCGCCGACGAAGACCCCGGCGGAGGTCAGTTTTATCGTCGTAGTGAATAGTCCGGCGTCGGTGCCTTTGGGAACGACTATATCGACCCAAAAATGATAGGTTTCGCTTGGCAGCATCACAGCCGGAAGCCCGTCGCGCGGAGCCCGCACCAGAACTAGAACATCCAACGGATTCGCGTTCCGCGCGTTAGGGTTAACGTAGCGCAGGTGCCAACCCGGCCAATCCCTGATCGACACCGGATGCACCCGGAACACGGTGATGGCCGAAGCGTCTATGCGGCTGTCGACCGACCTTAAGGGCGCCACGCAGATGTCCGGTGCGACGAGCGCAGCGGAGGCACGCACTGCGAAGCGGAAGCTCAGGGTTTCGTTGAGTGCCCCCGCAAGATCCACACGCCCGATCCGCTGGTCACCGGCAAGCGTTGACGCCTCTTCTGTAAAGGATGGTGGGGCGCCGCGTGAGTCGCCGACGATCCATACTTCCACGTCTCGTGGTACATGCCGGCAGCCCACCAGAGAAAGGATGACTATCCATGCGTTGCAGCAGCGTGGGTACTTTCGGCGCGTTGGAGCTCGAAGCATTACTGATGCTCGATGAACCCTATGGAGCGTACCATTCAAGTGTATCGCTTGCCCCACCCTCTTTGCTGCCTTGGCAAGGATGAATGGAGGGGATGCCCGCTGCAGACGCTGGCGCAGCGCGCTAAGGCCGCAGGTGAGGACACCGTTGGGCACACTGTGCCCGGGTGTGCCCCCACCTCGCCGGTACCAAGGCGAAGCGGCACGCCACGGCGCGCCGGCGCCGGGTAAAGAGCGAGCATCGTGGGGCGACGTCGACGCCGCCTCAGAGCTTGAGTGCGCACCGCGTCAGCAAGGGTCGCCCGCGCTTCAACCCATCGCGGGGCGCTACGGCGTATCGGAGGATCGACCGGTTGCGCCGCCCGGCTCAGCCTGAGGATCACCATTAGAGACCGGCGCTTTCTCTTGGTCCTCCTTGCCGACGGATTGGTCGTCAGCGTTTTCACCCGCGGCTTCGTCGGTGGTCCCGTCGTTCCCCAGTTCAAACACTCCCGCGCCTGGCGGCCCGGCGATCCTCTTCAGATGCTCAGGCACCTGATCTGCAGGGATGCGTGTAGGAGTCACGGTTATGGGGGTCGGCGCTGCTGCCTCCGGCGTGGGCGCTGCGGGCTCGGCGGGCGCGAAACGGATGAAAGTAAAGACGCCATCGAGCTTGGCGAGCCTATCTGCGGCTAAGCGATTGAACGGCAGCAAGTTGAGGCTGGAGTCGTCCAGGATCGCCTGCAAGTGGGCCCGTGCCCGCTCCTTGTGTGTAAGATCGGTGTCGATGGCAAAGTCATTCTCCTCGACGGTTGCCAGTCCGCTGTGCGCGACGCCCAGGGCAAGCGCGTTTGTCGGGAAGCGCTCAGCGAGGGCTTCAAAGGCATCCCTGGCTCTGTCGTTCAGTTCGGGATCAGGAGGAAGGGCCACCTGCTGGGCAAGTCTCAGTGCTTGCGTCCCCTGGTCGATCAGGCTGGTCAGGATGAAGTTCTGGTCGGTAGCCTCACTGGTCAGCGCCCGGAGCTTCTCGATCGACTCCTTCCCGCTGGCGGGGTCATCGAATGTGAGAGCCGTCCTCTGAGCCCACACACGCTCGACGTTGCCCGCGCGAGTGCGCACGGTGATGCTGACGACAGCGACCGCGCCGATAGTCAGGAGCAGCAGGAGTCCGACTCCTGTCCCGTGCTCAACCAGGTAGCCCTTGGCCACCTCAATCGCGTGGGCCAAGTCGTTCTCCTTGAGTTCGTGCCGTCGCGTTGCTTTCATCGATCCATGCTCGGTACCGCGAAAGAAGGATTACTGACCGCCGGTGCGATCGGGCCGATTATCACATCAACGGCCACTCTTGGGAACCAGCGCAAGCCCCGGTCGGAAATCACAATAGTACACGATTCGTTCCCTCGACGGAACTGCATAGTGTATCGGCCGTGAAGCTGACCGTCGGCAACAGCACTCCACCTGACAAGCGGCATCTGCCGGCGATAGAACTTGCGTACGGCGTATTTATCAGCCCGTCCGGCGTAGCAATGCCGAACGTATCTGATGGCCCCCGAGCACCAGTCCTCGCTGGAGCGGTCGAGAAGCTCAAAGCCTCGGGGCACGGGGATGTCCGGCTCGTAGGGAGTCGCGGAGGCAGACAGGGCCTTGCCTGCGCCGCCGGCTGGCCCGGCACACCCCCCAGACGCCGCAAACAGGCTGGCCAGCAGCACATATGGAAGTCGTCGCCCGCCCGGCGTACCACGCATCTGGTTCATCCACAACCTGCACGCTGCCATCAGCCCGTGCCGGTGATGTCCGTCCGCCCGTCCGGGGCTACAGCCCCATCACACGCGCGCTGGGAGCCGACATCCTCACGGTCTTCTGGGGCCCGACGATCTTGGCAATCTCGCCCGCTGGCGCGCCGGCATCCTGCATGTAGTGGCGTGCCTCCGCTTCGGAGATTTCCGTGAGCTCAACGGTACCCTCGACGACGGCCATCTTCCCAACGGCTTCCATTGGGATCAGTCTGCCTTTGACAGGGCAGGAGAACTTCACAAAGACCGTCTCTTCTCCGATACCATCGCCAAGCCGCAGCCAGCATCCGCGCTTCGGACACACGGCGGCCACCTTGCCGACCACCCGCACAAGCTTCCCGTTGTACTTGTCGGGATCGGCAAGGATCTTCTTCGAGCAGACGGTGTGCTTATCGCTCAACTTCATGGGTTCGCCGAAGTTGACCGCCATCCCCTTGACAGCTTCGCAAGGCAGAGGGCTGCCCGTCTCCTCTGCCACTGGTGCCGTACCGGAGGACGCAGCCGTGCCTCGGTATGAGCGTGGCGGACTGTCGCCTTCGGCATGGTAACTCTTGCTTGGCGCGCAGCCTGCCCAGAGCAGCGGTAGCGCCGAGGTCACTGTCAGCAGTGTGAATCGATGCTTCATATTGCGGCCTCCGAAGGTGGTAAAGAGACTGGCTCCAATGATAGCTGAGCTCATGCCTATGGCAAGGTCCGGTCGCAAGGAACGTTTGGGGGGCCGTGGGGCGGACGTAATGAACACTCCATATGAGTTAGGCGGTTATCGGCGGTCGATTGGCAGTAAGACAGCAGCAGCCGGACTGCACAGATGAATAGTGCGTACGCGTTCGTCATGGGGCGTTTAGACAAAGAGGCGTCTACAAAAACGATAATGCGTACGGCCGGGCGCGTCGCGCCAGGGGACGCACATCATAACGTGCCGAGCGGGCCTGTCGGCAAGTGCATGTCAGATTGGCAGGGTTGGCGGCGACAACACCAGGCGACCCCCATAACTCGTTGCTTTTCAGACATTCAGGCATGCCCGAGCCCGTGGGCGTACTGGCACGCATCTTGCTCCGATCGCCCCGCGGAGCGTTCTCAATGGGAGGGCGCAGACGAGGTTTAACGGATTTAAGGAGGCAGTTATGGTTCCAAGTCTATGGAATCGTGCGCATCCGCTTAGCCGATTGCGCGACGACATGGATCGCCTGTTCGATCGGATGCTACTCGATTATCCGAGGGTACAGCGCGACTGGCTCTCAAGTTCGGCGTTCCCGGCGGTGAACATCTGGCAGGACGCAACGAACCTCTACGCCGAGGCTGAGCTACCCGGCATCCAGATGAATGATGTCGAGGTGTCGGTCGTAGGCAACGAGCTGACGATCAAAGGTGAACGCAAGCCCGCGGCAGACGACAACGTCACATATCACCGCCGCGAACGGGGCACCGGAAGGTTCAGCCGTGTGTTTCACCTCGGTATCGACGTGGATACGGAGCGCGTCGAGGCCAGCCTGCGCAACGGTGTCCTTCAGGTGACACTGCCAAAGGACGAAAGGGCGATGCCACGCAAAATACAGGTCAAGTCGCTGCCAAAGTAGAGTTGGTAACAGTAGCAGACGATCCCATCAAACGAAAGGATGTGTTGCTATGACAGTATCCGCTATTGAGAAACAAGAGCATGGTGAGCTCACTCGTCGCGAGCAGACGCGCGCTCGCAGGACGTTCAGGCCGTACGTCGACATCATCGAACACGACGCGGAGTTGACGGTCCTTGCGGACATGCCCGGCACGAGCGCCGAGGGCATCGATATAAACTTCGAGAACGGGACCCTGACGATACTAGGCAAGGTAGACGAGCGTCAGAGCGACGACGCTGACGTCCTGTCCCGCGAGTTTGCCGTCGGGGACTTCCATCGCACGTTCCAGGTCAGCGAAGCGATCGATAACGAGCGTATAAGCGCCGAGTACACTGACGGGGTGCTTGTCCTGCATCTGCCCAAGGCGGAGAAGGCCAAGCCACGGAAGATTTCGGTCAAATCGTGAAACGCAGAGCCTCTGAGCAGAGCTCCAGAGCACGGTGATCTGTCGAGGCGAATTCGAAAGGAGGTTTTTCATAGATGAACCTCATTCCATGGCGAAACAAGAAAAGCGAAAGCGATCTCGCGGAGAATGATCTGCGCCCTACCCTCCGGCACTTTCGATCCGAGTTGGACCGCATGTTCGATCGGTTTTTCAGTGATCCGTTCGACGCCTGGCCCGATGCCTTCCAGATGCTGAGGGACTGGCGGCCGTCGCTGGACCTTACGGAGACGGCCCAAGACGTGATCGTCAAGGCGGAGATGCCAGGCGTCGATCCGAAGGACATTGACGTTGCTATCTCCGGGAACGTGCTGACGATCTCCGGCGAGAAGAGGGAGTGCGCGGAGCGCACGGAGGGATGCTGCCATCAGTCAGAACGACGGTTCGGGGGTTTTCGGCGGAGCGTGCAGCTGCCTACATCAGTTGACTGGGAAAAGGTCACCGCTGAACACTCCAACGGCGTACTCACGGTTCGACTGCAGAAGTTGGCCTCGAGTACTCCGAAGCGCATCCATGTAAAGGCCAGGTAAGGCTGCGTCTCACGACTAATGCGCCGCCAAACGACCGTGCGCGATCACGCGCCATTTTCCCGAGCTTCGAGCGCAAGCGACCGGTGCATGAGCTCCGCGCTTGCGCTTGGGGGTCGGATCCGTGACGCCACATCGCGCACGATGGTCTAAATGTGCTGCGTAGTCTTCCCGCCGGCCTTGCCGTACCGTTTTCGCCCACCCGAGGCCCGATCCACCGCCGGGGCTTGGGGGGCGAATGCCGTGGATGAGGGCAGTCATCCGGTCACCATCCGCGACGACCTGAGCTGCGCATCAGTCCCCCCGGAGAGAGTACGAGAACTGGATAGGACCGCGCGGGGCTGACTCGCGACTGCCCCGGCAGATGCTTGATCAGTCCATCGTGGGCACCTATACTGGACCAGCCGCCCGGTTGGCTGGGGACGCATCCAGACGGGGGGAGTCAGAGGGAATCCGATGGTAGCGAACTTGTTCGAAGGCAAGAGTATCCTCATCGTCGAGGACGATCCGGACATGGTCACAGCCTTAACGGCGTTGCTCGGTGATACAGGCGCGACGCTAGAGACTGCAGCGGATGGGAATGCCGCAATTGAGATCGCCGAGAGCTTCGATCCCGATCTTGTGGTCCTGGATGCCATGCTTCCCAAACGCAGCGGGTTCCTCGTGCTGGAGAAACTGAAAGGCCCCGCACGCAAGCGCGGGAAGAGACCATTCGTGATAATGATCACGGGGAACGAGGGGAAACGACACCGGACGTGGGCTGAGAGTCTAGGCGTCGACGACTATCTCAACAAGCCCTTCCGCATGGAGCGCCTGATGGATTCGATGGAGAAACTACTCGCGAAATAAGCTGCCCGCGTGGGTTTACTCGTCACGGAGCGTGCGGGCGTTTTCGACGACGACGGCCTTCATTTGCTCGGCGGCTCGGTCGGTGTCATTCATGAGCATGTAGATGTCCTTGAGCGCGAATCTGATCGCCGTACGACTGCCGGGCTCATCGACGTTTTCCAGCAGCCCTCCGAGCGTTTCCACCGCCCGATCGGGCTGATCCACATCCACGAACATCTCGACGAGAGCCTGTGTGGCCATCATCACCGCACGCGGCGCGTCGAAGGCGACGTCACGCCAGTTAGAGACGTACTCGAGTCGATCCGTCATCCTCACAAGCTCAAGCCTCTCCGATTCCCGAGCCAGCATCTGATTGCTGCGGTCAAGTTCCAGCTCGTGCCGCTGAAGTTCGTGCTCGACGTCAACGAGCCTGCGCTGGAGTTCGCGAAGCTCGTCGCCCCGCCCCTCGAGCTCCAGCTTCGCGCTTTCCGCGGACAAGTCCACCTGCTTCAATCGCAGATTGTTGATCTCATCCCACAGGCGCTCGATCCGCGCCTCAATCTCGCGGACGGATCGCTCTGGATCGTGTTCATCGCGTTCTGTATCCATCCGTATATGCGCGTCTTCAAAGGCTTGAGCCTCTGCGGCGCGCCGTTCCCGCGCCTCGCGTAGTTCGCGCCGGCGTCTGTCAAGCTCGTTGGGTTCTGCTGCGTTCAGAGTCGACACTGCAGCCGTCCCGCAGGCTACCACCAGGACCCCCGCGACTCTCAAGGTTGTTAATCTCCTCTTTACTACTGCCACCATAACCAGTTCTCCTCTTAAGTATGATCAGACTCGGCGTGCGGATACGCCGCTGTGCGTATGGCCCAGCCCTGCCATTGACACCTTCTCGCGGGGCAGGGAGAGCGAATGCAGCCGCTTTCGGGACGTACGTCCCCACTGGTAGTCCGGTCCCGCGCATCCCGGGCCACAAAGGCGGGGTGCGAACGCACGTTGACGCACCCGCCCCGGCGACTGGCAGGTAAAGAGAATGCCTTGCCGGTATGCGCCCCGCCGGTTCACGAACGAGCCCGTCGGGCAAGACAAGCACATATAGCAGCGCAGCGGCTGCCGACAGCGATACGCCCACCGCGACCGGCACGTGCCTGCCGTCGTGCCATCGTCGCACCCGACTCGGCACTGCGGAATGGTCAGGTTCGAACACAAAAGGTGGTACTATACGGTCGAACCGGCTCCGGATGGCCCTCAGGTCGGCGCGTATTGCTTCGAGTGCTCCTATAACCATGGCGCAACGTTCGCAGACGGACGCGTGTCGCTCCAGCAGGCCGCGATCAGCAGCACCGAGCGCACCAGCAGCCCGTTGATAGGCTAGGGTCTCAAAATCCGCGCATTTCACCGGGCACCCGTTCCTGCAATGCCGTCCTGAGACCGGCAAACGCCCTGGCCAGATTGCTCTTCACGGTGCCCGGCGGGCACCCAAGCGTCTCAGCCGTCTCCCGGATCGACATCCCCATTATGAATCGCAAGATGGTTACCTCACGTTGTCTATTGGGCAGACGCGCCAACCCCCGGAGCAGCTCATCCTGGCGTGCATCGTCGCCCTGTGCAAAGCCAACCGACGCTCCGGCCGAAGTCGTCTCCCCGCCGTCGGGTTCACCACCCGCAGCAGAAAGCTTCCGCCTTCGAACCTCCCTGCACGTGCGCACTGCAAAACCCGCCAGCCAGGTCCACCAGGCAACGTCACGTCTCTTCCTCCCTTTACGCGCCCAGGCACGCACAAAGGCCTCCTGCGCTGCGTCCCGTGCGTCAGACTCATCGCCCAGAACCGCAAGGCAGAGTCTGTAGACGCGCCCAGAGAGATCGACAAAGTCGGGCCTATCATCGTCAGATCGTTTAGCCACGCCCTACAGCGTCCGTCCACTGTTAATGCTCTTGCCTGCCGGGAGGTTCACGCCGCACGGCTGACTATTCTTCTCCGCGCCCGGTTTCAGGCTACGCAATACCGCTCGCTGGCAGTATGCTAATGCAGTGTCACAGTGGCGGCGAACAAGACGTACGGTAGGATCATGAAGCGATCCCCGGCACAGATGCGGTATTGTCTGCTCATGGTCACCGTGGTGTTGACGCTTCCCGCGGCGACGGCGGCGAGGGGGTCGGCTGCGCATGCACAACCGCCCGACGCGGACGAGCGACCGGCTGCGACCCTCGAGGCAGCATACGACCTGTTCATGGCGGGTTCGTACGACGCAGCCATCCGAGCGTATCGGGCCTTAGCGCGGGATGCGGAGAACAGCACCAAGGCCGGGATCGGTCTGGCCCGTTGCCATATGCAGCTCGGGCAGTACGACGAGGCCCTCTCGATCCTCACCGCAGAGGGCGCACCTGCCTCTGCGGCGGGGCGTTACCATCTGGCAAGAGTACTACTGCTGACGGGCCAGTACGCTCAAGCCCTGGAACACGCCCAACGGGCGATCGCTGCAATGCCCGAGCACGCCGGTGCCAGGCTGGTCAAGGCTGAGGTGCTCGACCTGCTCGGCGACCGTGACGGGGCGCTCGAAGCGTACCGGTGGTTCGACCGGGCGGTGAGCGGGCGCGCGGATTTGCCCGCCGACGCCGAGTGGATCACTGACACCGCAGTAGGCTTCCTGCGCTACAGCGTGCTCACCCAAACAAACGTCGCTGCACGCACGCAGCACGTGCTGCACGAGATGCTGCAGGTCGCCTATGAGCGGGTCGATCGGACGTATTGGCCCGCGAGAATCGCCGCGGCCGATCTGCTGCGCGAGAGATACAACAACGACGAGGAAGATGGCAGCGTGGCGGATTACCGGGCCGCCCTGCAAATCAACCCCAGCCTGTGCGAGGCCCACGTCGGGCTTGGTGAGGTCGCCCTGGAGCAGTGGGATTTCGAGGAGGCTCAGCGCAGGGCGGAGCTCGCCCTTGCGATCAACCCCAAACATCCAGCGGCACTACATCTGCGGGCCGAAGGCCTCTTGCGCGAGCGGCGGTACAAGCAGGCTTTGGCAATGTGCGAACGGGCACTGAGGGTCAATCCGAATGACGTCACCGCCCTGTCAATCAGCGCCGCGGCCGGGGCGTGTATGTATGACTACGCGTACGTCCAGCGTATGCGCGCGCGTGTAGAGGCGATCAACCCCGCCAACGCGACGGTCCACCGTATGTTGGGCGGTGCGTTGTCCGGCATTCGCCAGTACGCCGACGCAGAGCGCGAGTACTTGCGAGCCATCGAGCTAGCCCCGACCGACGCCAATCCCCGCACGGAACTGGGGATGATGTACATGCAGTGGGGCCTGGAGGAAAAGGCTCGCGACGTGCTCGAAGCATCATGGACGTTGGATTCCTTCAACAAGCGGACGAAGTTCACCCTTGAGCTGCTCGAGTCACTGAGCAGATTCGCCAGGGCCGAGAGCGAGCACTTCATCGTGCGGTACGACCCGGCGTACGATCCGGCGCTTGGTGAACAAATCCTGACCTTCATGGAGGGTGTTTATCCGTCGGTTACCGGAGACTTCACCACGCAACCGGAAGAGAAGACGATCATAGAGGTCTTTCCGACTCAGCGGTCCTTCGCCGTGCGCATCACCGGCAGCCCGTGGATACATACGATCGGAGCGTGCACCGGGCGTGTCATTGCCATGGCATCCCCGCGGCGCTCCGCGAAACTGCGGGGGACCTACAACTATGCGCGAGTTCTCACGCACGAGTTCACGCATACCGTCACGCTGGCGGCGACGCAAAACCGCATTCCGCATTGGTTGACCGAGGGCCTAGCCGTAGCGCAGGAGGACACACCTCGGGAGTTTTACTGGCTCAAGCTCCTAGCGGAAGCTGTTCGCCGGGATCGACTCTTCACCCTGGAATCGATCGACTGGGCGTTTATAAGGCCACAACGGCCCACCGATCGCACCACTGCCTACGCGCAAAGCGAATGGATGTGCGAGTACATCGTGCAGCGTTTCGGGTATGACACGATCGCTGCTGTGCTCGCTCGATTCCGCCGCGGACAAACGCAGCAGCAGGTGCTTGAGGAAGAGCTCGGCCTACAACCCGAGACGTTCGATCGCGATTTCCGCGTCTGGGCGCGACGGCAGGCGGAAACGTGGGGCTTCGATCTGACCGCGCCGGAGAACGTCGAAGAGCTGCGCGCACTGGTGCTGGCCAACAATGACGACGCGAGCGTTTACGCCCGGCTCGCGCGAGCGGAGTATGATGCAGGTGAATATGAGCACGCGGTCATCGCGGGAAAGCGCGCGCTGCAGCTCGACGAGAATCAACCTACGGCCCTCGAGACGCTCGCCCAGGTCTTCAGCATGAACATGGCTGCCACCAAAAACGCGCTGGTCATGCACGAGTACGAGTCCGAGGCGTTACCGCTATTGGAGAGATTGCTGAAGGCCAAGCCGGATGGTTGCACGGCGCCGAAGCTCCTGGGAGCGATCGCGCTGCGGCACAAGGAGAGGGACAAAGCTGAGCGAATGTTCAAGCGCTTGCAACGACTGTGTCCGTCGGATCCGGCGAGCTGGCGAGGGCTCGCAGGACTCTATCTCGAGAACGAGCAACACGATCTCGCACTGCCTCAGCTCGTAGAGCTGGCGCGGATTCAACCAGACGAGGCAGACGTGGCCGCACAGATTGCTCATATTCATCGCAGAAACAATCGACTGCAGGAGGCAAGCTACTGGTACCGGCGAGCTCTGCACATAGACCCGTTCAACAGCCGCATCCACGGGATACTTGCGGACGTGTGCATGCAGACGGGGCACGCGGAGGACGCGCTTCGCGAATACCTTATCCTCACCAAGATCGAGCCCCAGAAGGCCGGGCACCTTGCTGACGCCGCAGCAGTGGCACACAAGCTTGGGGACGACAAACGGGCGCGAGATCTGGCGAGACGCGCGGTGGAGCTCGATCCGGCGTCCCCGGCAGCGTCCCTCCTGCCATAGGTGCTCACAGCCATGATCGATAACATGCCGGGCCCTCCTCGCCACCGGTGCCGCGGGGGGACGATCCGGGGGGCAAAACATCCCGGCAAGCCGCATCCGCCCGTAGCGCCGGGCATAGGCTGAAAACCCATACAACTCGGAGCGGTCCTGTGCCGACTATTCTCGGGACGACCGTTCTGCTGACCCTGCGGGTACCGCCGGACGGCAGCAGCCTATAGGATAAAGCAGAGTAAAGGACGGACGCCCGATAAGCAGACGACGCCCGAGGGGACCGGGTTTTGGACAATAAGATACCAGGGTACAGCATAATCAAGGAAATCGGAGTCGGGGCGGCGTCGAGGATTTCCCTTGCGGTGGAGCTGAAGACAAGAAGGACCGTCGCCGTGAAGCACGTCGTGCGCCGGTCGGCCGACGACGATCCGTTCCTGGCCCAGGTGGAGCGAGAGTATCAGGTGGGCAGCCGGCTCGACCATCAGAACCTTCGGCAGTGCTACTCCCTGCACCGTGTACGCCGACGTCTGCAGACCAGGGAGCTGCTGATCGTCATGGAGCACGTGGATGGGCTCGATCTTGAGAAGGCCAGACCGAATCGACTTAATACTTTCCTGACCATATTCCGGAAGGTTGCAGCAGGCCTGCACGCCATGCATGAGGCCGGATATGTGCACAGTGACATCAAGCCCACCAACATCCTCATCGGGCGCGGAGGTATCGTGAAGATCATTGACTTCGGTCAGTCGTGCCCGCTCTATCACCGCAAGCAGCGCATCCAGGGAACCCCCGATTACATCGCTCCGGAGCAGGTAAGGCGGATGGTGTTGGATCGACGGACTGACGTGTTCAATCTTGGAGCCACGATGTACTGGGTCCTGACATCAGAGACCTACCCGACGGAGATTCGTGGCAGCGACGCACGAGGCGGTATCTCCCTCAACCCCAAGGACGATCCGATTGCCCCGGCTGAGATCAATGATAAGATTCCGCTGGCGCTGTCCAAACTCGTAATGGAGTGTTGTCGCGAGAACCCGGCCGAGCGCCCTGCCGACATGATGCAGGTAGACGCACGGTTGGCGGTTGCGCAGAAGCTGTGGCGCAAACATCGTTTGGCTGCCCGTGAACAATTCCGGGCCGATCGGTCAAGTGCACGCGACGAAGCAGCCCCTGCCAAAGAGGAAAACGAATGACCGACGAAGGCGAGGCTGTAAGCATCTTCGTTGAGGCGGCCCAGCTCAACCGCGATGATCCGCTACTGCGCGGCTCGTTGCTCGAGTTCCCCGCCTACGGGCAGCTCGTCATGACCGGGGATCTACACGGCCACCGCAGGAACTTCGAGAAGCTGCAGCGCTACTGCGACCTCGAACACTTCGGCGCACGGCACGTTATCCTCCATGAAGTGATTCACGAGGACGTGACGTCACTCACCGGACGCGACAACTCACACGAACTCCTGCTCGACGCCGCGCGATGGAAATGTGCGTTTCCGGATCAGGTGCACTTCCTGCAAAGCAACCATGAGTTGGCACAGGCTACCTCCCACGAGATATCAAAGAACGGACGAATCGTAACCCTGGCGTTCGAGCAGGCGGTTGCCCAGCACTTCGCCCGTGACCCCGAACACGTCATTGAAGCTATCCATGAGTTCATCAGGTCCCTGGCTCTTGCGGGGCGAACGCAGCACAGAGTGTTTCTGTCCCATTCACTGCCCGGGCCGCGCGACGCAGAGACCTTCGACCACACCGTGTTCTCACGTGTGCCGACCGATGACGACTATAAAGACAAAGGCCCGGGGCACATGCTTGTCTGGGGTCGATACCAGTCCGCAGATACCATAAATACACTCCGGCAGATCCTGGACGCCGACTATTTCATCTGCGGACATCAACCGCAGGAAACAGGGTACGCGGTGCTGCACGACAGGATGGTAATCCTAGCGAGCGATCACAATCACGGCGTGTTTCTTCCGATCGACCTCGGCAAGCCTGCTACCGTCGAGAGCCTGCTCAGAAGTATCCGGCCGTTTGCGGGCGTGATGTAGCGACGTCTTCCACAAATGGTTCCGCACAACAAGTCCCGCGACTCGGGAGCCGACTCGGGGAGTTCGGTGCTTGCTTTGGACTATCCGAGCTACACAGTGCTCACCTGAGCGTAAAGCGACACGTATCACCATGCGTGAACCTCTTTAACGAGAGACCATGAACGTGCCCACACGAGCGGGATAGTCGCTCCAATCGGAGTCTGTGTTACGATCACAGGCTTCCCGGCTGCCCGTTGCGGAGGACGTACCCATAGCGTGGATACACATCCCGTGAAGAGCCGTGTCGGGGATGAGGCGTATCTCTGAGGCAGTGAATCCGCGAGCCGGATGTGCATCCACCGGGGCAAGCAGTCGCAGCCTGGACGGGTCCGCTTCAACATAGCGGGTAGATTCCTGAATGATACCAGAGCCTTTGCGAACGCGGAGTCCCACCGGTTTTCCGTGTGCGCTTACCTTGAAACGCGCCCAGCGTGGACTACCGCGTTCCTCGCCCCTCAAGCCCGCACGTGCTTGCCTGTTGTCATCAGTGCCCACCGGTGGCCTACATCCCGAGAAGCTCGGCAGCTTCCCGGCGCAATCGGCCAAGCTCTTCGGCAGACTCGAACCAGAGGACGCCCTCATTGTAGGTTGCGACATACCGATGTTCTTTTAGGTCTGCAGGCCAAACGCTCTCGGCTGCGGTCAGATGATCCTGGGCGATGATCGGGTTGCCTTGCATGCCCTTTGCGATGGCTAACACAAGATGATCCATCGCCTGTACATCGCCGAGTTGTCTGGCGAGTTCGGCCTGTTCTATCGCTTCGTCGAGCTCACCGGCACGCAGATGAGCCAGCGCTCGCATCCGCTTGGCTCTCGGGTCCGACTCTTTGGCAAGTCGGTCGGCGTAGTACGCTTCGTATAGCGCCTTGCCGACCCAATCCTGGTCATGTAGTTCAGCACTCTTACGTTTTGCGGTGTTATCCTGGCGGGCGTTCGAGGCGGCACGGGCCAGGTACAGGCGTACGCGCAGCAGGCAGGTTGTGACGTCGTGCGGGTTGGCGTTTTTGGCTGCGTCCAGGCTGGCGGCCGCCTCCGGCTTCCCCAGCAGCAGCTCGAGTGCCGCACGGTTGCGCCATGCCAAGGCCACGTACTCCGGATGCTCCTCGGCCTGCTTCTGTGCCAACTCGGCGCCGCCGTGAAGGTATTTCTCGGAGGCGGCCAGGTTACCCACGAGGGCGTAGTAGGCGCCGAGGTTGGTCCACGCGTCGAAGAAGTCAGGGTGTTTCTCAACAAGTTCATTCGCGACGGTTATAGCGTCGTCATATCGTCCCATTCTCTTCAGGAGGATTCCATGGTAGTTCAACGCGTAACGGTGATGTGGGTCGATCTCCAGAGCTCGCCTGCACAGCCTGTCCGTTTCCTCCAATGCCTGCAGCGTGGCAACTTGTGGTTGCTCCTTGAAGTGCTGATTCCTTATCCAGACGAATGCAACGAGTGTGCCTATGTTGTCCGGCTTGAGCTTAAGTGCACGCTGAAACGCATCCTCGGCCTGCTCCCATTCTCCACGTTCCTTGTAATAGTGACCGCGCTCGATAAGCGCTTGAAGCTCCGCCTTGCCGCGCCGCGTCTCTGCACGCACCCAGAAGACGGCGGTCGCACTGAGAAGAATGCTGGCACAGACCGCAGCAACAAGCGCCTTGCGTCTTCTGGCGAACTTGACGGCTCGTTTGAGGGGACCCGGACGCGTGGCAACGATCGGCAAGTCGTGTAAATACCTCCGCAGGTCGTCAGCAAGCGTTCGCGCCGTTTCGTAGCGCGAAGCCGCGGACTTCTCCAGAGTCTTCAGGCAAATCGTCTCCAGCTCATGCGGGACAGCCTGCACGATCTTGCGCGGATGTACCGGGTCGCGGGCGATGATCGCACCTAGTACCTCCTTTTCGTCATCTCCCGGAAACGCCGGCTCAAAACAAAGGAGTTCGTACATTGTGGCGCCCAGCGAATAAACGTCGGTGCGATGATCGACGCGAACGCGTTTCGCCATCGCTTGCTCGGGGCTTATGTAGCGCAGCGTGCCTACGAGGGCTCCGGTCATCGTGAACGACCCCGCTCCGACGTCCCTCGCCAGGCCGAAGTCAGCGATCATTATGCGCCCGTCGGCAGAGAGGATCAGATTGGCGGGCTTGATGTCGCGGTGAATGATCCCCTCGCTGTGCGCATAGTGCAGGGCGTCCGCGGCATCGGCCATCCAACGGGCAACCTGTAGGTAGTACGGACGCCCTCTACCGGTCGAAGACGCCATAATCGCCGGCAACGAACCTGACGATTCCGTGTCGCCCGTCCACTCTGCCTGCGATGAAGTCGGTTCGTTCAGCACCTCGTGCAGAACCTCCGCCAGACGGCGAGTCGAAGCCGACTGAAGCTCCCTCTGCGCAAAGCGACGAATGAGCGTGTTGAGCGGCTGACCGGATATCAACTCCATCGCGTAGTAGTAGGCGTCTTGTGACTCGCCGTAGTCGTAGATGGGAACGATGTTGGTGTGGTGCAGCTTGGCCGCCGCCGTTGCCTCTTGACGGAAGCGGGAGACGGCTACAGGACTTGCCGAACCCACAATGGCGGGCAACACCTTGAGGGCTACCGCCCGCCCGAGTTTGACCTGAACGGCTTGGTAGACGATACCCATGCCGCCTTGCCCGAGTACGCCGCTTATCCGGTACCCTTCGATTCTTGGCAGATGTCTCGCGGCCTTCGCTGCAGGGGACGTGCTTTCTTCTGCATCAGGCGTACGCCGTCCGCCCCTCGCGCCGGGTGGAACACCGGTTTCAGTTACGCTGGGTACGGGCAGCGGGCGCCCCGGTTTTCCCGGTCGATCGGCTTGTTCGGTAATCCCTGCAGCGGGTTCTCTCCCGGCCTGTCCACCTGCATCTTCTGCGGCGTGCAGCTTTTGCAGACGTTCCGCCAACTCAGGCATGAGCTCGGGGTGTGCGGCGATCAGTTCCGCATCGGCAACGTGCGCGCCCTCGGATCGTCGGCGTAGCGCCCGTGCGACGACCAGCGATATGCGCCGGTCACGGTCCCGTGGGTTTTCAGAATCTGCCGCTTTGCGCGTCATCGGGCTCTTGCCAGTCACCTGCGATCAGGGCGCCGCAAGAATCGAGTTTGGGATCCCCGGCAGAAACTGCGAGGGAAAGCCGAGCCACAAAAGCACCCACTCAACATAACCCAAACTGAGCGATTTCCCACCCGGCCGGGATGCTCGAATGTGAATCTGTAAGCACCGTGGTTCAGGGGTTTTCACGTTGCCGAGGTGAAGCAGGTCGCGGCTCGCCCAGAGGGTCAGCGCTGCGCCAAACAGCGCAAGTCCTTATGGCGCAAGGGATTACGGCGCTATCCCAACAACAAACGGCCCCTTCGAGCACCCGAGTCAGCCCCGTGGGCGCGTGTTGCTAGCCCCATTGGCGAGGCATACGTCCGCTGGGGCGTACCAATGTCCGGGCTTCCCTGCCACCCGCTTGTGTTTAGGAAAGCACGAACACTCACGCGTCGACGTTGCATCTGTTCCCGGGCATGCCCGCACGATGCGTGCTCTTTGCACTGGGCTCGGCTCACCGCGAAGGCCGCAGCGACGCCGACGAGTTGGCCTTCCCGCCTGTCAGGTGACTGGTGGGGCGCATGTGGCGCACTCAGTCGCACCGCCCACCGAGACATATGGCGTGCATCTGCTTGCCCGCCCTGCAGGCGTGTACACCGCAACCCCGCCCGTCGAGCACACCCGGGCGACACTGCATCAGCGAAAACCGAAAGGCTAACGTTGCCGGGCGACCGGCATTCCACAATACTCGAGTTCCCGCGTACTATTAGACGTACTATCGGCTGCCCGGCCGCGGTATTCCGGAGACACGACCTCTTATCACGATGGTTCCAACAGCCAGCACGCCTAACATCACCACGACCAAACCCCATTCGGACACGGCCGGGATACAGTCAACCTGGCAATCCGCCGGCGTTTCATCGAGGTTGCAGCAGCCGTCGCCGCACGATGAGTCGCAGTCCTCCGGACAGGTACAGGTATCCTCAAGTGGTTCGCATACGCCACTCGGGCAGGCTGCGGGTCTGTCGAACAGGCAGATGCCCGGAACACATTCTGCCCCGTTACGCGTGAACGTAGACGATCCGGTACAGTTTGATGCACGTTGCACGGAACACGATCCGTCTGAAGCGCAGCAGGCGCCTATATCCTCGCACTGCGTGTCCAGGGCCGGGTTGCTGCCGCCGGCGGCGAGGCAGCACGCTTGTGACGTCTCGATGCATGATTCATGCCCTGCGTCCGAAAGATAACATGCTTCGATGGTCCCGCAGGTGCCCGCCGACCAGCTTCCGCCGGCCAGCGCGCAGCAGTTCTGCGGCATCTCGACGCAGGCGTCAACGAGGCAGCAGGCTCCGACGGCTCCACAGATCGTCGTGTCGCCGTCATACCAAGCGCCGATTGACGCGCAGTCCGCAGCGGTCACCTCGGCACACTCTCCATCGAGCACGCAGCAGGCGCCGGTAGCTGCGGTGTCGCGCCCGTCGGCGAACCCATACTCGGTGAGCGTTGCCCGAATGAACGTGCTGGTGTCATTCCAGTTATCCCAACCGTCTTCGACGATGAGTCTCATTCTGTATGTGATAGGGTCAGGCGGCTGCAAAGGCCCCCTCAAGAAGGTACCGGCTTTGAGAACGTTCGACACACCGTCCATTTCCGTTTCGAGATTGGGGGGGGCGCAGGGAAACGCCCCAGGAGTCGGGTCGTTGCGGATCTCATTGCAGTCGTTCTCAGTGTAGAGCCCCGCATTGTAGGTATTGTTGATGTTATCGATGATGACCCACCGATCACGGCGAGTCGGTGGAACCCGCGGCACGCGCGGTACAAAGGCGATCTGCCGACGTCCGGTGGGGTTAACGAAAATCGCGAAGCCGTCATCAATCGCAAAACCCACCATCTCATTATACTCATCGGACGTGAAGACAAATTCAAACGCCAGTTTTACGAAGCTAAACGGCAGAACCGTAACGTCGAACTCCAGCACCGCTGCATCCAACCCGGGCCGGCGGAAATATGTGGTCGCTTGCGTGTCGCCAGGTGTGAAGTTTCGAGCCGTCACGGCATCCACCGTGTTCGTACTGCCGGGCGGCGGAGTCAAGGCGGCCCCCTCCACATTGAGGATGTCCCCCGTGCTGATAATGGCGCCGCTGTTAAGGCCGATAGGTGCTGCGGCGTTTGTGAATTCACCGACGGCCCGGGGAGCGCCGACGAACGCCTCGGCGGACACCTGCGGAGGTGTGATTCCGCCGAACATCGCCGCCACGACCTGGGCGGGAGTCCGCATGGTCATGTCGAAGGTGTCGATGACACCGTTCCCCGGCGCGCGCCAAGAGGTCGTCCGCCCGGGCTGACCTTGGGCTATGCGCGAGGTATCCGAGGCTTCCACTTGGCCGGTGACAAGAGCGCTTGCTCCGCCGATCACGGAGGTGAACAGCGCCCGACAAGAAATGGTGTATTGACTGGGTCTCATCTTCCTACGTCTCCTTCAGTTGGTGCTTCTGATCCGACTTTGACTACTGAGTTCATGACGCTCGATCACCCCGGGACGCTTGGCAGGTACGCAACGTGCTTTCGTCCAACGACAAGCGAGACCCGACGTCACACTTTCGTCGCTCCCGGGTCACACCCATCGTCGAATCTCCACCGTGGACAACGCCGCGTCGCCTATGGACGGCCGGTGCTGACGCGTCGTGAGTGAGCAAGTCGCGCTGCGGAGAGGCGCGTCCCGCAGGAATGCAGTGCCTCAGCCGCCGATCGGCGCATACGACGATGACAGACATCGTCTTCACTTAACACCCGACGCACCGGTGACAGGCCGCCAGTAGCAGCGCCTTCTCGACGCACACTTCACCGACAGCTCTATGCGTAATGGCAAAGTAGTTTACCAGGTGAGTACCTCGAATGCAATGAATATCCGGAGTTATCAAAAGGAAACCTGCTCAAGGTGCACCAGCGGCCTCGACGCGCAGGTAACCGTTGCTCACCGTGCTCCGGGCGATTATGCGAGTCCCCGGGCGCGGGGAGCCTGACACCTGCGTGAGGGTGCGGGATCCACGCTGTCGCGCCGTTCCGTAGCGTCCTACGGCACGAATGCTGCTGGGCGAGCCGGGTTGCGGTACCGTAGCCGCGGGCCGATGCCTGCAGGCCATACGTGTCACACCGTGACACAGGCATGTCCGCTTGGGCACTCAAACACGCCGGTTCTTGCTGCGACAGCACCGTAATCCGTTGCGCCATAATGACTTGTGTCGTATCGCCCAAGGGCAAACATCCGGCCGGGCCGCGAACTTCTCCAGCCGGGGGACGCCTCCTCCCCTGAGCCATCGTTGTCGACACACTCGAGTATCGCGACTCGGTGGGGAATCAGTCAGTTTGAGTTTGGCAGCATGGGGCGACGATTGCTGAGGCTCCGGCGGCGCATTTCCCTCTTTTTTTTGTTGCAATACCCGGCAAAGGGTTATAATAACGTGCTCGTTCCGCGTTGGAATTGGGTAGCAACTTGAGGGTGATTCGCAGCTCTTTGAGGGCGTCACATCCATGGCCAAGGGCGGAGGGTGTACTATGCGCAGATGCGTGTCACTTCGTTCCCGTGGCGGCTCGACCCGAACGTGGTCGTTCAACGGCTGCATGTTCCACGGGAGGAATGTGTCATGAACGCGAAGAATGGTTGTGGTCCACGATCAATCGCAACGGCGGTGTGCTTTTTCGCTGCTCTGCTCCTGCCCGCAGCAGTTGCCGGGGAGGCCGTCGGCCGGGTTCATCCCGCGACGCTGGAAGGCACCGACGGTCATCAGGCGTCTCGTGGAGCCGGGTCGAGGAACGCGCTGGGTATCGTCGCGCCGGGCCTACCGGCCGATCCCACCCACCAGGCCCGAAAGAACCGCTACATCTCGATCGACCCTGCCGTCAACGGCGGGCAGCAGGTGGCCTACAAGGTAACACTCGCTTCGATGAGACGATGCAGCGGCGATTTGCGGAGGGCGTGTGCGGTCGATGGTGACTGCGTCAACGTGTGCGAGAACGACAACGACGCCCGGTGCTCTTCGCCCGCGCAATGCGGCGGAGCAGCCTGCGTAGCAACCGGACCGTGCGTCGAGCACCCGGATACCGGCAGGCTGCTCGGCTGGGTTGAGACGCCTTTCCAGGAACCGCTAGGCTGCCCGAACATGACGTGCGCCAACGACGATTGGATCGCACGCGTCGGCCCGGCTCCCGTGTTCCAAGTGTGGACTCAGGACACACTTCACATAGGCGACTGCGTTATCGTCCCCGTAGCGACCTATGCCATTGAGGCGTGCCTTCCTCCGGATGGTGCTTCCTGTAGCTCAGCGCTGCTGATCGGCACGATCGAGAAACCTGGGTTCAACAAGAACTTCGGCGACGTCGCAGGTCCGGTCGACCTGTCGGGCAACTACACGCCCCCAGATAGACTTGTCAACGTTGTTGACTTCGGAGCCTACTTCGTGACCGTGCAGCACTTCGGCACGGCCATGTTGCCGCAGGCACATCCCACATGGATCGATCTTGTGGGTTCGGGACCCGGCTCCCCGCCGAACTACATCATGAATGTAGAGGACCTAGACAAGATCACTTTCGGTTACGGGGAGCGCGTGTACACTCAGGACGGCGACTTCCTCGACCCCGCTGCTTGTCCGAACGTCCCCGCAATGGTGCCATGCTGCTTGCCGGCGGGTACCTGCGCAGAGATGACACCTGAGGACTGTACCGCGGCTGCCGGGACGGAGGTCTGCATGTGCCTCGGTGACAGCGAGCCCAACGGCACCGACGACGCGTGTGAGTGCCCGGTCGACCCGCCCGCTCAGGTGTTGGCTGAAGACAGCCTGGCGACATCATGTACGAGCGACACCGACTGCACCAACCTGGCCACGTGTATCGGGGGCCGCTGCTATGTGCCAAGAAACCGGTACATCTCCGTTGAGCCGGGCAACGCCGGGCACTGTATGGCTATCCGCGTGGAGCTGACCGCGAGCGCGGACTTCCCCGCGTGTACGGGCCTGCAGAAGTGGGTAGGCCCGCCGGATGCGAGCACCGGCATCGCCAACCTGCAGGACCTGCCGGAATACCGCGACTGGGGTGCCGATCCCGTGGTGATCCACATTGGCGACAGGGAGATTGTCCCTGTTGCCACGTACGAAGTCCGCGCAATCGAACAGAGCTGTGACACGGGCACACCCGCGAACTTCTCTCCCGCGCTGACGATTGCAACTACGCCCAGGCCGAGTAACGGCTTGTGGGCTGACGTCGTGGGGGAAGGCCCCGCCGGGCAGCCCCTGCCGCCGCCGGATGGATTCCTCACCCTGTTTGACATCCGAGCGTATCTTTTCTGGTTTCGCGGCGACGTCGAGGCGCCGCCGCTGACATGGCTCGATCTCGCACGGGAAATCCCAAATGGCAGCATAGACGGACGGGATCAACTTGCGGCGATCGACGCTTCCCACGGCGGAGCGTATCCCGGCATCGGGCCGTGTGCGCCGCTGATGCCCACAGCCGGTAGCCGCGACACTTCTAGTGAACCGGCCGTCATCAGTGGGAACAACAATACAGGCGGAAACCCTGCGGTAGAGGGTGAAGGCCTACCGCGCCTGGACTGCAAGTTGTTCGAGATTGGCGCGGGTGGCACCGGAGCCCCGCTCGCTCAAGATCCCGTCACCGGCCAGTACAGAGTGCTTCCCGGAGAAAGGGTCATACTCGAGATCTACCTGCTCGATTCCATATCGGTTCTGGGAGCCTACCAGACTGTGATAGCGACCGGGGCTGACGCGGGTAGCCTTGGATCCGTGGACCTTGTCTGCGGGGAGCCTGTCGATATGTGTCCCGTAGTCGTGGAGCTCAGCGGCGTGGAGATATGTCCCAACCACGTGACAGCCGGTGGGCAGGATGACTTCGTCTACGCTACCGCTCCATTTGGCAGTGTCGACGGTGGGAGCAGTTGTTTGCCGGATCAATCACCCACGAACCTCGCCGCGGCCAGCGTCTTTGGTGGTTGGCCAGTTCCACCAAATCCTCCCAATCCTCCCGGCACTCCGGGCTATTTCGCCAGCTACGCCTTGGACGTCCACGCTACCGTGGGCACCTTCTCGATTGGGCTTGTGCCCGAGCCCACGTCCAACCCCGGCGATGACAGAGCTGCAGCTACGGGGACCTATCTTCTGACCGGCTCGACGGGTCCCTTCGGCGATTCAGCCCCCTATTCCGTGCCTGAGCGATGTGCGGAGCTGCTGGTTGTGATGGACTGCAATGGCAACGGTATCGCGGATGACTGCGAGACCGATCAGACGAATGCCCTATGCGATCAGGGGTTATGTGAGCAGGGCGAGTGCGGGATAGCGCCCGACTGCAACGCGAACGCCATCCCTGACAGTTGCGAAATCGACCAGGGCAGCCCGGCTCCCGGCGGGCCCTTCTACTGCGACCCTGCCGCCCCGCCGATCGGTCTGACCGAATGCGATACCGACTGCAATGTGAATGGAA
>JBHHXS010000011.1:0-23794 GCA_046757145.1 Phycisphaerae bacterium
CGACGTTGTGGACGGAACGACGAACTTAGCCGGCCTGTGGCGCCCCGGGGGAGTCATAAAGCAAGCCGGCACCGCTTCGCTGCCGACCGTCGAGCTTAAAAATGCACGCTTGCGAGTCGTCAAGCGGTACCGCGATCACGATGAAGTGATCGAGGACTTGGTGCTGACACTGCGTAGCCGCCATCCTTCCCCCGGCTCGCGGTTTTACGACGTTGTGTGGAACGACCGTCGCGTCGGCGGGGCGAGCGGACGCTCCCAGATTGATCTTCAGACAGGCCATATCAAGAACGTGCGCGGGGGGCTTCCTTGGATGTCGATAGAGGCTGTTCTAATCGCCGTCAACGCCTCCAATGATTCCGCGGGTACCTGGGCCGATCTTCTGGGGTTGGAAGGCATGGTGCGCGCTAGCGACTACCATTTCTCGGACACCCTGGACGTCGAATCGCCGCGCTCGGCGACGATAGAGCTGAGCGACGCTTCACTCTCGATCCCGATCAACGGTTACGAAGAGTCGCTCGGGGCAATGGATCGCTATCTGCGGTTCGAGCAAGTGCGTGGGACAATCGAAGTGGCGGCCAACTGGATACGCGCCGATTTCGACGCACTGTTTCACGGCGCGAGGTGCCATGCCTCGGCGACGATGCACGGCGGGCTCGACAGTGTACGGAGCCTGGACGACGTTGACTTTGAAGCCAGCGCCTCAATCGTAGGCTTTGAGATTCCTCGAACAGATGCCTCAGCTCCTCCGGCACAAACTCGGTTCGTCACGCGCTGGGCAGCGCTGGACAGGTTTTTTCGTAAATACGACCCTCACGGCCCGGTGGATCTCGAGATAGACGTCAGGAAGCGGGCCGGCGCCGACGAACAGCTTGTGGTGGGCAGGTTGGTTGCCACCGCAAGGGGGGGCGATGCGTCCTACAGCGTCCTTCCCTACCGCGTTGAAGGGCTCACAGGTACGCTTGAGTGCACGCCTGAATCCTTCCGCCTGCACCAGCTCCGTGGGGAACACGGCGGAGGGGTCCTTGCGATCGAGGGCGAAGTGTCGCGGGGGAGTCACCTAGCTGAGTCAGAACTGAGAATAACCGGAACGGGAGTCCCTATAGACGACACCCTGTACCGCGCGTTGCCGCACAAGTACCGCACGATAGGCGAACGGTTCGATCCCAAGGGCACGCTCGACCTGAAACTAACCCTATCCCGACCAGCCTGTACCAGGGATGATCCTGCCAAGTGGGAGTCGCGCTGCGCAGTCTCCCTCAACGACGTGCTCGTGAATTACCCCGGCCTTCCATACCCGGTTGAGCATCTGTCCGGACGGCTTGTCGTGCAGGGCGATCGTCTTGAACTGATCGGCGTCAAGGGATCTGCGGGCACGGCGCGGATCGGTGTGGACGGCGTTGTCACCATGGCAGGCAGTGATTTGCGCGACGCTGACCTCGTGCTGACCGGCAAGGATGTCAGCATCGATGCAAAGCTGCTCAGCAGCTTGCCGGAGCCCGTGCGTGCAAGCGTGAGCCCGTTCCGCCCGCATGGGTGGTTCGACATTCAGACCGCGCTCAGTTGGGACAACGAGGCCGACCGCTTGAGTCACGAATCGGACGTGACGTTACACGGCGGCGCAATCACCCACACCAGATTCCCCGTACCCATTACGGATATCCATGGGTCGTTGAAAGTCACTCCGCAAGGCGTTGCCGTGCGGGAAGTGAAGGGGAAGTACGGCGGGAGTGAGCTATCGGCACGGGGTTATCTCAGGCTCGGCGCTGACGCAGACGCGCAGCCATCCGTGACACGATCGACGGAAATCGTTGCGCACTGGCAAGGCCTGTGCCTTGATGACAAACTGCGGGCGTCCGCACCGGCTGGGCTTCGCCGGGTGTTGGCGGATTTACGTAGCGACACGCCCATCGATGTCGATGTTACGTGGAGCGAGGGGCCGGAAGGCCGCGACTCGAAGCCGGTGCTGCGCTGCGTGGCACGGACTGATGGCGGGACCGTAACGTACTCCAAGCTCCCGTTGCCCTTCGAAGACGTGCATGCGGAGATCACGTGGGACATTTCGGGGGTGCGTGGCTCGGGAATAAGGGCCCGCTACGGACAGGCTGTGGTAAGCGCAAACTTCGAGGCGAAGGTGAGCGATGCGGGCGGGGCAGGCACCGTGAGCGTGATTGCCACCGGGTTAGCTCTGGATGAGGGCATCCGCGGGTCATTGCCCCTTGCGGCGCTTGCGGAATGGGATCGGGCTGCGGTGGCTGGCACCGCCGACGTGAGACTCGACCGCCTGCATTATGAGCGCCTAGGTCCGCACGGCCCGCGTGTCTGGGAGCTCGAGGGTGGGCGGATCGAGCTGCGCGGTGTGGACCTACCGGGAATAGCGTCTATTGAAGAGGTATCAGGGACTATCTCAGCCGACGGCCTGCTGCTGGACCGATTGGGTGGGGTAAGCCTGTCCGGCCTGCTGAAGCTCCGGACGGTCGACGTCATGGGCCAACATCTTCACGACGTCAGTGCCAGCTGGTCGTTTGCACGCGCCGCAGACGGGCGGGGCAGACTGGCCCTCGATTCCATACAGGGCGACATCTACGGCGGTTCGATGAACGGGGAGGTTGAGCTGCTCTACGATGAGTCGCGGTCACGGTACAACGTCAGCGCTGCGGTGCACGATGTGGACATCCAACCCTTCGTTCGTGCCGCCCGCAGCCCCGGGCCTCCGCAAACGGAGCCCATCACGGCGCGCGGCTTCGCTGACGCTCGTCTCAACCTCGCCGGCCTGATCGACGGTCAGCGCGGGAATCGCTCTCGCAGGGGAGAGGGACGCGTGGAGATCCGCGAGGGCAACGTCTACCGCCTGCCGATCATGCTGGCTATCCTCAACGTGATCAACCTCTCCGTTCCCGACCAGGACGCATTCCACGATATTCAGGCTGACTTTCGCGTGCGCGGGCAACACATAGAACTATCCAACCTATCTCTGCAGGGGGCGTTGTTGTCGCTTGTGGGGTACGGTTCGATATCGCTGCCCGATCGCGGTGTGGATCTGTACCTGGTACACGTACCACCCTGGCTTGCACAAGTTCCCGGGCTTTATGCTGCTGTGGAAGGCGCTTCGCGCGAGCTCGTCGAGCTGCACGTCACGGGTCCGCTGTTTCGACCAACGGTCACGCCGGAACCTCTGCGATCCACGTTAGCAGAGCTCAAGAGCCTGTTTCAGAGGAAAGAGCCTAAACGAGTAACCGCCACCGCCGAGCCGTAGGATTGACGATGATCGAGGAAACACACGTAGCCGGCGGCGGGGGCGAAGTGACGAAGCCTGACGAAATCCGGCCGCTTCCCGTCGTAAGGTCGGCGATCGGCGGGCTGCTCATGGGTCTGGCGAATCTAGTCCCGGGCATCTCCGGCGGGACGATGATTGTGATAATGGGGCTCTACGAGGAGTTCGTGAGGAGCATCGCAGATGTTACCCGCCTACGGCTCACCAGGCGCAACGTGATGTTCCTCGGGATCGTCGGGCTGACGGCGTTAGGTGCCATCGCGTCACTGGCGGGCGTCATGAGCCGGACCGTCACCCTGCATCGCAGCGCCATGTTCTCATTGTTCATCGGGATGACGCTAGGCGGGGTGCCGGTGCTTGTGCGAATGTCGGCGCGCGTGAAGGTCGCTTCGGTCGTCGGGTTGGCCCTTGGCCTGATCATCATGGTGATTATCGTGGCGGAGGGAGACCGGTCCCCGGACAGAGAGGCCATCCGGACAGCAGTCGCCCGGGGCACGTTTATCATCGAACCGAACTACGCGGGTGACTTGACCGCAGGAGCACTTGGGATGGCCGCCATGGTCCTGCCCGGCATATCCGGCGCGTACATGCTTCTGGTCCTCGGGCGTTACGAACCCATCCTCGCCTCAGTTTCGTTGGCAAAGACGTACGTTCTTTCTCTAGGGGATGACGGTGTGCCGCAGACCTTCATGCGTGTCGTCATACCAACGAGCATCGGCGCTCTAACCAGCCTGGTAGTTCTGTCCGGCTTCTTGAAATGGATGCTCGTTAAGCACCGGGATGCGATGGTCGGTCTGCTGCTTGGGATTCTCCTCGGCTCGATCCTGGGGATCTGGCCCTTTGACAAAGGAAGTGGACCGCAGGATTACGCTGCCGGCGCGGCGCTATCGGTGTTAGGCTTCGCGGCCACCGCGCTTCTTTCCCGTATCAAGGCTTAGCGGGGCGTGGCGAGAGGGCGGCAGCGCCTGGCGAGGCCTGGCGAAGGTCGGAGCCCGAGTTAAAGCTTCTTCAAATAGCGGCTCGCTTCTTCAATACCCTCGTCGTTGAGCCTAAACTTGCGCCCCACTATGACCCCGAATGCGCGTACGGCGTCACGGGCGTGGGGATTACCCTTAGACATGTAGCGCCGCACCACCGCCAGACCGCTGCGATCGTTGAGTCGGCCAAGGACAGCGGCGGTACGCAGGGCCACATCCGGCTTCTTGTGTGTCAGCAGCTCCTTCAGGGGCTCGATCGACGCCTCCGCCCCGATACTTCCCAACGCCTCCGCCGCCTCGAGCTGAATCTGCGAATTGGGGTCCCTGAGCAGCGCTTCCAGTCCCAAACGCCCCGCGGCACTCGTTATCTGCATCAGCGCAGGAATGGCAGCGCGACGGATCACATGATCACCTGAAGAGGACAACATCACTATCTTGTCGATCTGACTGTTGGACGTAACCCCCGCTGATGAAGCCGACGCTAGCAGCCGCAGGGCACGCTCCCGCGCACGGGCCTGTGACTTATCCTCGTCCGACGCACCGGCGGGCGAGGAATGCTCGGGCGTCGGCCCGGGGCCGGTCTTCTCCGGGTTGGTCTTCTCATCGGGCTCCCGTTCCTCCGCTGGCGGCGTGACGGTCTTGCCGCTCATCGGCACGAATCTCACCCCTGTCAGATACCAGCCCTCCCGTACGATACGGGAGTAAACGACGGTTCCCGTGAGTGATCTGGTCTGCCCCCCTGTGCTGGCAACGGATATGTACAGCGCGGTGCCACGCCTGAAGTGATGATGAGACACGATACCGAGACCGCCGACACTGATGTCACGCGTGTGCCCGTGCACGGTGGCCACCGTACGTCCGTCCGGGGCGAGATATCGGACGGTGCAGACGGTATTGAATCTCTGGCGTGACGAATTCCTTTTTTCGGCCCATTGCCTGGCATCCACGACGGCAGCCCGGTCGATCTCCGCCAGGATCTCGCGGACCTGCTGTACGTCGATCATGACACCGTCAGTGTTTGGCGCACCCATACTGCATCGATCGTCAATCCGCGTCCGCGACTGCACCGCGGTGCGCGCATCCCGGTCGGCTAGCGGCCTGTCCCAGAAAAGACGGTCGCAGCGATCGCATGGATGGTTCCAATCGGCACCCCACGCCGGGGGAGGATGCGTCTGTTCACGTCGCTGCGTCTTGCACACGTCTCCCGCCGGTCGACAATCAGATGGTGGGCACGTACATTATAAGGCGTGAATGTACCTGGGACTCCTAGGTACGACTGCAAAGAGCGCTTCCGGGCGGTGGGTCTACCCTCCCCAAGCGACGGTGGACGCTTTCGGTCCATCTTTCCGAACCGGGAGCACAAGCGACCGGTGGATTGACCCTGCTTGCGCCCAGGGCGTGGGATCGGCGGCGCTGGATCGCGCACAGCCGTCATGAATACGTGGGCCGGTTTAGGTACAATGGGTGAAAAGAAGGACAAATGGTACAGTTGTGGGTTGAAGTTCGCGTGCACGCAGTGCGGCAACTGTTGCAGCGGTGCACCGGGATATGTATGGGCGTCGAAGGAGGAAATCCGCAGGATTTCCGTGTTCCTCGGCAGAACTGACGGTTGGCTGGATAAAGAACACCTCCGCCGAGTGGGGCTTTGGTACAGCCTGACGGAGAAGCCGGGCGGAGACTGTATCTTCCTCGCGCACGCAAACGGGCGTGCGGAGTGCACGATCTACGCGGTAAGGCCGCTTCAGTGCCGGACGTGGCCATTCTGGACGCAGAACCTCCGATCCACGCGGACGTGGGAGGAGGTTAGCAAGATATGCCCTGGAGTAAACGTTGGACAACACCACGACTTCGTGCAGATTGAGACCATACGTACCAAGAAGACGTGGTAGGCTGGGCCGAGCGCGATCCATCTGTCCGAACCGTCTGAAGGGAACCGCCATGTGTGTTGTGAGGTCGTAGCGCCCTGCGTGCGGCCGTGCGACTTGTTGACGGACCCGAACCATTTTCTATCATGGCAGGGGTTGGTGTACCGAGGGCAGCCGCTGGCTGGGCTGCCGGGGTGGTCTTTCTGGAAAGGTTGGATCGATGGCCCGCTTCGTTCGATGGTCCGTGGCCGCCTTCGCGGTCTTGGTGCTCATGGATTCGGGATGTGCCCCACAAGCAACGGTGATGCTGGATTATCCCCACGCATCCCGCGCCACCCTGACTCAATCGCCCCATGAGCACTACCGGCGCGTATCGAACATCGCGGTGCACGACCGACAAGCCCTTATCGAGGATCTCGATATACTCTTCCTGACCGACCGCCCAGGCCGGCTGACGCGCTGGCACGATCAATGATCGATGGCGCGCGGCGAGCCGGTTCCACTTATTCTGCAGCCTTCCTTCGGAGGCAGTAGGTCGAGCCACCGAGCGTTTCATCCTTATCAAGCAACGGCAAACACAGGTACGGGCCCCGAGCAGGCAGCGCACTATTCGCGCGGCGGCACCCTTGGAGGGCGTGTTTATGACTTGGATAGGCTAGATAGGAGAGTCGTGTGACCTCACCCATCAAACGAGTTCGTAGGATCTCTGAAGTATGTCTCGCAATCGTAGTGGCCGCTGTGCTCGTGGGAGGCTGTGCATCGGATCTAGAGCGGCGTTTCCAGGCCCACATTGACTATCTCGCAAGCGACCGGTTGGAAGGTCGTCGTGTCGGATCGCAGGGCATCGAGCTTGCAGCCGAGTACATCGCGCAGCAATTCGCGGAAATAGGCCTGGAACCGGCAGGCGACGACGGCACCTATTTCCAAACATTCGACCTGACCCTCGAACGCACACTGCTGGACACTGGGCGTCTAGCATGGACGGGCGATGCAGTAGACCGCAAACAGGGGGTGGATTTCGTTCCGTTCAACTTCTCGTCGAACGAGGCCTTCTGCGGCCCGGCTGTCTTCTGCGGGTACGGCGCGGTGCGATCGGAGGAAGGACATGACGACTTCGTGCACCTCGACCTTGAAGGCAAGGTGGCGTTGATGCTACGTGGGGAGCCTTCTTCCTGGGCCGACGAAGAGGGACACCCGTCGCGCCATGCAATGTTCCGAGAGAAAGTCTACAATGCGAAGGACCGCGGCGCCGTGGCCGTGCTCATCGCCAACCAGACGCCCGCCCCAGGGCAAGCGGATGAGCTCGTGGAGTTCGAGTCCCAGGGTGCGGACGCCTACGGCATTCCCGCGTTTCACATCAAGCGTGCGCTGGCGGACGCAATGCTCTCCGCCGCTGGTCTCGCATCGCTCGAGGAGCTGCAGGCGACGTTGGATGGTGGTCGGTACGCCTCCGCGCCTTTGCAGGGCGTCGAAGTGAGTGGCATGGCCGCGTTTCAAAAGCGCAGCGCCGCAGCTCGTAACGTCATAGGGGTGCTGCGCGGGAGCGGTGAGCTGGCTGACGAAGCGGTGGTTGTCGGCGCCCACTACGACCACCTGGGGATCCGCAAGCCGATGGGGCGCCGATTCAAAGCGGGTAAGCTAGTGGCTTATAAAGGCGGCCCGAAAATCCACAATGGTGCTGACGATAACGCGTCGGGTACCAGCGGGCTGATTGAAGTCGCGCGGATGCTGGCGTGCAAGCCTGCGCCTAAGCGCAGCGTGCTGTTCATTGCATTCACAGCGGAAGAAACAGGGCTCCAGGGCAGCAAGCATTATCTGGAGCACGCGGCGTTTGTACCGGACCGTACAGCGGCAATGTTGAATATGGACATGATCGGACGGATGGACCCGAAGAGTGACGAACTGCTGGTGTTCGGACTCCGCAGCGGTGAGGGGTTGGCAGAGATTGTGAAGCCTGCCGCTGCGGCCGTCGGCCTGCGAGTTGTCCCCAGCACCGACAGCGGCGGGCGCAGCGACCACGCCCCCTTCGTGCGTCAGAACATCCCGTCGATGCACTTCTTCACCGGCTTCAACAGCGACTATCACAAGCCGAGCGACGACAGCGCTAAGATCAACGCAAAGGCCGGGGCCAAGGTCGTCGCCACCGTCGCCGACACCGCCTACGCACTAGCTACACGCCAGGCACGCCCCAAGTTCGTCGAGGTCTCAGGGACAGACACGCCGACCGCTACCGGTACGCCCTCGTACCGGGTCGTCATGGGAATCGCCCCGGGATACGTTGATGACGGCAAGGCGGGCATGGCCGTCGATGCGGTGAATCCGGAGGGCCCCGCTGACCTTGCGGGCATTAAGGCAGGGGACCGGATCATCCGCCTCAACGGCAAGGAGGTGGCTAATATCTATGACTACATGGCCTCTACGCGTAACAACAACCCGGGTGACACCGTGGAAGTCGTCGTGCTCCGCAACGGTAAAGAGCTTACCCTTGAGGTAACGCTGGCGGGGGCGCGCTGAGGATACTGGAGATCGGCGGAGATTATGACCGATACATGCGTTGACCGGGCGGGAAACCGCTGGTGCATGGAGCTGCGGGTCCGCTATGCCGAATGTGACGCTATGGGCTACCTGCATCACGCCAAGTACTGGGAATACTTCGAGTGCGTCCGTACGGAGCTCTTGCGGCACAGCGGGTTCCGCTATCGTGACCTCGAGCGGCAGGGCGTCTACTTCGTTGTCTACAAGACCACCTGCAAGTACATCGCCCCGATTCGCTACGACGATCTGGTTACCGTCAGTGTTGTGGTCGAACGCACGACGAGAACTCGGGTCGACCACAGCTACGAGATCCGACGGGAGAGCGAGCTGGCGTGCCGAGCGTCCGCGACCCTCGCCTGTGTGGGGAGTGATGGGCGTCCCCGCCTCATGCCCGAAGCGCTGTGGGTTTGTTCTTAGGTCTTAGATGGTTCAGATTCACGAGGCGTTCAGGCGGGCAGAGCGCCTGCGAAACACCGGGTTCTCCGGGTTGTATTCGGTTCGCAGAGCGTTAAACTCCAAGGATAGGAGCCAAGCGAAATGTCCGCGCACCCTAGGACCAAACCGCAGGAGTACACTCCATGACAACATTCGGATACTGTCAAAGTAGGCTTGATATAGATGAACACGGAATCACCGAGCCCGGCGACGTGTACTGGAATCTGCCGCCTGCCGAGCTTTACGAACACGCTCTGCGCGCAGGGGAAGGGTCGTTGGCGGCGAATGGCGCGCTGGTTTGTACGACGGGGCGGCGCACGGGACGGTCTCCCCACGATCGGTTTATCGTGGACGAGCCTGCCACCAGGGACGATATCCATTGGGGCGCGGTGAACAAGCCTATCAGTGAAGCCGACTTCAACGCCCTGCACCAGCGCGTGATCGCCCACTATAGAGGCCGTAGACTCTTCGTTCGAGACGCGCTGGCCGGCGCGGAAGAGGCCACCAGAATCCCCATCCGCGTGATAACGGAGACGGCGTGGCATAACCTGTTCTCTGCACAACTGTTCATCAGTCCGCTCCCAGGCGCCACACGAAATCACGTGCCCAATTTCACGGTGCTCAGCGCGCCAAGCTGCTTCATCCCCGCGCAGATGCACGGCACACAATCAGAAGCCTTTGTAGCTCTTCATCTGACGAAAGGACTCATCCTGATAGGGGGTACGTCGTACGCCGGGGAGATCAAAAAGAGCATCTTCAGCGTCATGAACTACCTGCTTCCCAAGGCGGGGGTTCTGAGCATGCACTGCTCCGCCAACGTGGGCTCCGACGGCGATGTAGCCCTGTTCTTCGGCCTAAGCGGGACGGGCAAGACCACCCTTTCCGCTGATCCCACGAGACGACTCGTGGGCGACGACGAACACGGGTGGAGTGATCGAGGAGTGTTCAATATTGAGGGTGGATGCTATGCCAAGTGCATAAAACTCTCGCACGAGTACGAGCCCCAGATCTACGAGGCTATCCGGTTCGGGAGCGTCTTGGAAAACGTGGTGATGGACCACACGCGGCACATCGACTACGACTCAAGCGCCATTACGGAGAACACGCGGGCGGCGTATCCGCTAGGTTACATCAACGACGCGGTGATTCCCGGCGTGGCAGGCCACCCCAAGAACGTCGTGTTCTTAACGTGTGACGCGTTCGGCGTGCTTCCGCCGATTGCAATGCTCACCCCTGCTCAGGCGATGTACCACTTCCTTCTGGGGTATACAGCCAAAGTGGCCGGCACCGAGGCGGGCGTCACCGAACCCGAGGCCGCGTTCAGCACGTGCTTCGCGGCCCCCTTCCTGCCCCTCTCTCCCGAGACCTACGCCTCCATGCTCGGTGAGAGACTGGCAAAGCACAATGCTCAGTGCTGGCTGGTCAACACTGGATGGAGCGGCGGGGGTGTCGGCGTCGGGCAGCGCATGAACCTCAAACATACCCGAGCGATCGTCAGAGCTGCCCTCGTCGGCGATCTCGACGGTGCCTCTTGTGCGACCGACCCGGTCTTTGGTTTGCAGGTTCCAACGCGATGCCCCGATGTGCCCGGTGAAGTCCTCGATCCCAGGCGGACCTGGCAGGACAAGGGCGCCTACGACGCCAAGGCCAATGAGCTCGCCGGGCTCTTTGCCCGGAGTTTTCAAAGATTCGACAATGTGTCGCAGGAAGTGGCTCAGGCCGGTCCAAGACTTTGACCGCCTCCTGCCGGCCGTCGGACCAGCCCGTTGCGGGCCGACCGTCGCGGCGCGTGGTTTGGCAGGTGGGTTCCCCGCCACGTGCGAAACCGCGCCCGCTCTGCCCACACAGTTTTCTGTGGGTCACAGCGCATGCCGCTCAAATGTGCTGTCTGATCCTCTTCTTTCCCCCCACCGTCCTCGTTCCCCCATTGGTAAGGAGGGATGAAACGGGGTGCCCGTCACAACGACACCGCTTAACGTCCGACGATGCTCTACGTTGGGTCGGGACGATCGCCCGGGTCTTCCTCGGAATCGTCGGTCGGGACGCCATCCGTTGCGGTGCCGTCCTCGTCTTGATCTTCCCCCTCCGCATCTAGCCCGCTCTGTTCGCCGTCGTCGTACTCACCGTCGGGATAAAGCAGCTCTGCAGGCAACATCCACAGGTGCACCAGATACGAGAGGAGGAGACCTGTTATCGTAGCACCCACGACATCGGTGGTCGTGCGCTGGTAGTCGGTGAACTTTACAAGAATCACAAAGGTCAGGACGACGAAAACGGCTACGACAAGCAGAACCTTCCAGAAGATGTTGGCGACGAAAGGAAGTTTGCCCATGATATTGATCAGCTCCGCCATACGACAAGTGATGCATGCCCTTGCCACACGGCGGTCGCTTGGGAGTCTAAACCACCGTGCACCATTCTGCGGCACCCTTGAGCCGCGGGTTCCAGCCTGGGCGACGGTGTGGTGTGGACGCTGTCGTACCGTTGCGCACCGTCAGATAGCGCTTGCCGGGGGCCACGCGCTTCACACCTGCTCACAGAGGCTCCCGCGCGGTCGGGCGCTGCCGATTGTCACACGGCGCGGGTCTCGAACCCTCCACCCCACCACGCCTGCACCGGAATGGTCTACTGCGAAGCCGTACAGGTGTCAAGTCCGAACGGAGTCAGCGAGGCCAAATCCGCGGCGCGCCGATGCGGTAGTCTTGGGCGAGGTGCACCGCGTGTTATTAGCCTGAACGACCATGCGCGATGGTGCGATACTGATCAGAACCCGGAGCGCGAGCGAGCGACCGACAGACGCCGCGCCGGCGGGCGGGACTCGGACGACCGCTGTGGGATTGCGCGCGTTGATGTGGGAGCGGGGCACGGGCCAATGACGCTCAAATGTAAGGAGAAAGTGCTATGGCAACGGCGAATCCTGTGATAGTGGTGCATGGCATCCAGGGCTCCTGGCTCAAGGACGAGTATCCCGTTGATTACCAGCACTCGGTCCTTTGGACGGGGATTCTCCGCAAGCGTTTCAAGGCCTTACACCTTCATCCCGCCGACCCTACGGTGGATGCGGAGGCTACGCGGCTAGTCACGCCGCATCAGGCCATCCCCCTGATCTATGAGTCACTCGTCAGCGAGATACGTGAGGAGCTGGAGGAGATTCACCCGTACGTCTACATGTTCACGTACGACTGGCGAAAGGACAATCGGATCGCGGCGGCGGAGCTGGGTCGTTTCGTCGAGCGGGCGCTTTACATAGCTGGTGTACACCAGCATGCCAAGAGGCCGAAAGCGCGGAGGCCCCAGAGAGTAACTCTCGTAGGTCACAGCATGGGCGGGCTCGTCATCAAATGGTACGCGACGAAGGTGCTGAGCAAAGCTCAGGCAGCGCGGAGAATCGACAAGATCATCACCATGGCAACGCCGTTTCGCGGAAGCCTCAAGGCGGTCGAAGCGCTTCTCCCCGGCGCGAGGAACCTCTTCGGCGCTGAGAACAAGAAGTCGATGAGGCACGCTGCGCGCACCATGCCGGGGATTTACCAGTTGTTGCCTACGTGGCCTGAAGCGGTAGTCAGCAAACGCGACACGGCCCCGCTGAGCGTTTTCGACCCTGCCACATGGCAGAAAAACCTGGTGGCGACCCTGCGTAAACGCTTCGGCGGGGATGGTTTCTTCAGAAAGATGCTTGCGGACGCCAAGGCATTCACTGTGACGGTGGGGCGGCCCTGGCCTGAGCCGATCAGGCGGAAGGTATACGCCACCTACGGGATCGATACACGAACGTGGTGGCAGGTGCCCGTCGACACCGCCGCGGACAACTTCTTCCGGTTCGACGAAATGCGCTACGGGGGAGGCAAGGCGGGGGTGCAAGAGGGCGACGGCACGGTCCACGTTACATCGTCGTATAGGGATGAGTTGCCGAAAACACATCTCAGGCCCGACGTTGCGGAGTTCAAAGACAAACTCGCCGGCCATCATGCCAACATGCCCAACCACGCGGGCGTTCAAGACTGGGTTCTAGGAATACTCGGGGTGAACGCGTACGCCCGGGCGTGGTTTGAGTCGTCCGTCTGATAGGCCGCATGAGCACGGGTACGGCGCAGCAGCGCTTCCGCTACTGCTGTGCGCGATGGCGGCGCTTCTGCGTGCAGGCACTCAGAGGCCCGGCATCTCTCGCCTTGTCGGTGTCTCCTACAGACGTCCGAGCTTGTTCAACACGAGTACCTTGATCTCGGTCATATCCTGCATAGCGAAGCGTATTCCCTCGCGGCCTATCCCCGATGCCTTCACCCCGCCGTAGGGCATGCTGTCCACACGGATGCTGGGCACGTCGTTTATCACCACCCCACCGACGTCGAGCTCATTGAACGCGTACATTGCATGATTGATATCTCGTGTGAAGACGCCCGCCTGCAGGCCGTAGACACTGTCATTGGCTATGCGAACGGCCTCCCTGAAATCGGTGAAGGGTTCCATCGTAGCTACAGGACCGAAGGCTTCAACGCAACTTATCTTCATACGGTGTTCGACCTTCTCCAACAGTGTTGCCTCGTAGAAAAGCCCGAGGCGCTTGCCGCCGCAGATCAGCTTCGCGCCACCGGCCAGAGCCTCGTCGACCCATTGCTCCACGCGTTTGGCGTCGTTCACGGAGATCATCGGTCCGAGAAAGGTATCCTCTTCGGCAGGGTCGCCCGCCTTGAGACTGGCGACCCGGTCGACAAGGGCCTGCTTTAGCTGCGCGTAGACGTCGCAGTGTGCGACTATCCGTTGGACGCTGATGCAACTCTGTCCCGACTGGTAAAACGCGCCGAAGACGATGCGGTCTGCAGCGAAATCCACGTCCGCACCTTCGTCGACGATGCACGCTGCGTTGCCCCCGAGCTCAAGCACCACCTTTTTCCTGCCCGCCCGGGCTTTGAGCTTCCATCCCGCCTCCGGCGACCCGGTGAAACTGAGGAGCTTGAGGCGGTCGTCGGTGGTGAACGGGTCGGCTTGATCGCGCGGGCAGGGCAATATGCTGAACGCACCCGCCGGCAAGTCCGTCTCAGCCAGAACTTCGCCCAGCATCAGCGCCCCCACGGGGGTGTAGCTTGCCGGCTTGAGGATGAAAGGGCACCCCACGGCGACCGCGGGGGCCACTTTGTGCGCTACCAAGTTGAGCGGGAAGTTGAACGGTGAGATGAAACTGCATGGACCTATGGGGAAGCGACGCCAGATCGCTTCATACCCCGCTGCGCGCGGGCTGATGTCGAGCGGCATGTACTCACCCATGAGGCGCACCGATTCCTCAGCTGCGATCCGGAAGGTATCGATGAGGCGAGCCACTTCCCCGCGGGCGTGTTGAATCGGCTTGCCCGCCTCGATGCACAACGCTGCGGCCAACTCCTCACGGCGCTCGGTCACGCGTTTGACCACGTGGTTCAGGACGTCCTGGCGTTGGTGGCCCGCCATCTTGCGGGTGTGCTCGAATGCTTCTTCCGCGGCGCCGATGGCTTTACCGATCGCCTCGGCATCGGCAACGGCCACCCGCGTCGCGGGTTCTTCAGTGTACTTATTGTACACTACCAGGTCGGCGTTCGGTCTAACCGGTCGGTTCGCCAAGTAGTACGGATATGATTCGTGAAGCATGGCCTGTCTCCCGCTGGGGGGGGAATAGTATCTCGCGGCGCCCCGCAGTCTTTCCGAGCCGGGAGCGCAAGCGACCGGTGTGTGAACCACGCGCTTGCGCATGGGGCTCGCATACGTGGCGCGGGATCGCGCACGGTGATTCAGACGTCCTCAATAGTATAGAGAAACCACCGCCTCTTCGCACTGCCCGACTTGGGCGCCTGCCGCACGAAGTACACGTTCCAGACGCTGTTGTCGCTCATCCGTAGCTCATAGTAGTGGCGACGCAAATAGAGGTCGCCCTTGGCGCGGGCGCCTTCGCGCGACGAGTGCTTCCAGGCACGCAGTGGCTCAACTACCTCGAGACTCCGCCCTCGCCAGTCGAAGCCGGATGGTAACCCGGGTTCACCCATCCCCATGCGCGCCGCGTTAAACGTGCCCGCATGCGGAGTCACGGGTTCACTTATGAGTTCGGCCATCGTTAAGGTCGCTCCGCGGTTTACAGGCAGCGCTCTGTGAGTATCCGACGGGACGACATCGATCAAGTGGGTCGGGCACGAGAATTCCTCCGGCTGAGCCGTTTCTGGCCGAGCTGTTGAAAACACTCGGGCGACGCATCGGCAATCGCTCCACGACCGCGCCGAGAGCTGATGGCTGTGCGGCCGGCCCAGATTGCCCTCCATAGGCGTTCCGGACGACTCAATCCGAGGGGTTGCTGCCAGATTCCGCGGGGATCTTATCCTTGCTGCTGACTGTCCCGGTCGCAGCAGGACTGGCCTGGGCTACTGCCCTTCCGCGTCCCCATATTCCCAGCAGGCGTATCCGCAGGGGCGTTCATGGCGGCGGATATGCTTCCACGCGCTACCCGATTCGGATAATCTTCTTTTAGCGGAGGATGCGCCAATGAGAACCAGACGGATTGAGCGTCTGCTCGCGCTCATCCAGGAACTACAGTCCGGGCGGGCGGTGACCATAGACGATCTGGCGAAGGCGGCCGGTGTGTCCCGGCGCACCATCTTCAGAGACCTTGATTTGCTTGCCCGCGCGGGCATCCCGTACACATACGACCGCGCCACCCGTCGCTACTCGACCGACCGCGTTTCGGTGCTGCCACCGGTCAGCCTGACCCACACGGAGGCACTGGCACTATTGATGGCGACGCGTCACTTGCTCACGCACAACATGCTGGCCGATCGCTCCGCCGCCGCATCGGCCGGCCTCAAAATCGAGGGCATGTTGCCGCAAGCGTTTCAGGACTCGTGCGGCCAGCTGCTTAACAACATTGACGTCCGATTTGACCCCGCATCGGATCCGACGTCGGTGACCGAGGTCTTACCCGTCCTTCAGATCGCTCTGATACGAAGATCCAAGCTGCGGATGCAGTATGACTCGTACTACGACTTGAAAGTGATCGACGTGGTTGTTCGCCCTTATCGGCTGGCATACATCCACCGTGGATGGTATATGATCGCATTCTGTGAGAGAGAGCGCGAGGTACGCACCTACAAGGTCGAACGCATCCTTAGCGTGCAGTTGCTCGCCAAAACCTACAAGATCGACTCGGGCTTCAGCCTAGACCAGTATCTGGGGAACGCCTGGATGATGATCCGCGGCGACAAGGCCTACCGCGTGCGAATCAGGTTCCTAAAGAAAGTGGCGGCCAACGTGGACGAGATCTTGTGGCACAAAACTCAGCGCACGACTTTGCAGGAGGACGGGTCGCTTATCTTTGAGGCCACCGTCGACGGGCTCGAGGAGATCACGTGGTGGATCCTGGGGTACGGCGACCAGGCACACGTGCTCGGGCCGGCGGAGCTGCGTGACTGCATAGCGCGACATGCTAAGCACATGGCGGCCTATTACGAGAGAAACAGCAAAGCAGGTAACTGACCCAGAGGAGGGCGCTGCATGCGTGCGGTAGTTCAGAGAGTCGGCGAGGCACACGTGACCGTCGACGGCGCCGCTTGCGCATCGATCGGGCGGGGGCTGTTGGTGTACCTGGGCGTCCAGCGCGACGATGGCGAGGCGGACGTCGCCTACCTCGTGGACAAGGTGCGCCACACGCGCATCTTCCCCGACGAGGCCGATCGGATGAACCTGGATGTGTCCATGGCCGGAGGTGCGGTCCTCGTTGTGAGCGCGTTCACCGTCCAAGGCGATGCACGCCGCGGAAGGCGCCCGTCGTTCGAAAGCGCAGCCGAACCCGCCCGTGCCGTCGTGCTCTATGAGATGTTCTGCGATGAGTTGGCCCGGCGTAACGTGCCCGTCGAGCGAGGCCGGTTCGGGGAGATGATGCAAGTCCACAGCGTCAACGCAGGCCCCGTTTGCATCCTACTTGAATCACGCAGGGAGTTCTGACGACCCTGCCTCCACCACACCAGACGTGATGTGTTCTAAGCGGGGCCGTGCCGGCGCCGGTCGGTGGGCCGCCCGTGGATAGCGCGGTACAGGATGCGCTGCTCGCCAACGGCCCGCTATCCTCCCGGCACAAGCACAGGCCGGCGCAGCGGGTCGTGCCACCGAAACACGGACCGGGCAAAGTCAGCGGGGGCATTCGCACGCTTGACCCGCGCGCGGGACTTCGTACTATCAGTAGATAAGAAGGGAATGCGTGCCTCGCTATACATCCTGATCGCCGTACACGGAGCGTCAATGCTCGGATGCGGCAAGACGCAGCAGGTGGACTACACCCCGTCGGACCGTGCCGTGCTCCACGACCGGGCCGAGCAGCCGGATGAAGTGTTATGGCACGCAATCCAGGACACTCTTCGTCAACACCGCTTCCAGATTGACCGCCTGGACCGGCGGGCCGGCATCATCACCACCTTCCCGGAGGTGTCGCAGCACTTCTTCGAGATCTGGCGTAAGGATGTTGCCAGCGCACGGGATTTCTGGGAGGCGACCATCAATCCCATCCGCCGATGGGTCGAGGTCCGCATGGCCGACAAGACGACTGACGACCAGCACGGCTTGACAGTGCTCGTACACAAGGAGCGCCTCTCCTCACCCGACCGCCAATTCAACAGCACAGGCGCTGCATACCAGTTCTTTGGTGACAGTCTACCATCCACCAGCGGTCACCCTCGCGTAACTCCCGAGTATGACCGTTGGCTCGACCTCGGGCGGGACGCCGCCATGGAAGATCACCTGCTGAGGCAGATTGTCGCCCATGCCCGTGCCCGCGCGCACGACGTACAAGGCGGCTAGAGTGTACCGCGTAGGAGAGAGAGCTGTGGCCGGCCCCACGAGGCCAACACATGATTGTGCGCAATGGTGTACCAGCGTCGACGCCGAACGATCGCACATGCGTCACGCCAGCAGTCCGGAAGTCTCACAGAATCGCCCACAGTGGTTTACTACCCTTCGTAGCAGGATGCGGGAGCGAGGTCGGTGAGGGCACTCGCAGCATGGTGGGTATTCTCCTCTTGGCCGGCTGCGTCGTTGCCAGTCGCGTCGTTGTCGCCCGCCGTCAGCGATGCGGAGTCGCCCGCCGTCTATGAAATCGTGACCGCCACCGCGACCGAGCTTCTGCCTGACGCCATACGACCGTTCTTTGAACGCCGGCTAGCCGACGTGATGACGGCGGCAACCGCGGGAACGGGCTCGGATGAGGGAAGCCCCCTCGGGACGTCTGAATGGCACTACTTGACTCTGGACGTCGCTGCCGGCGAGCCTGATCCCGTGGAGCGCCTGGCCGCTGCACATCGCTTTCCTCACGACCGGAGGGAGGCAACGCGTCTATGTCATCGTCACGGCTTCACCGCTGGGGGCGCACTCCCCTGGGTTCTTGAAGAACACCGGGGGCTTCTAGTCGTCTCGTTTCAGGAAGGGGATGCGGAGGGAGTGATCCGTGAGGCGGGCGTGCTCGTGCACCTCGCCACGGACGCATCGCTTCCGTTCAATACCACAACGGACCGCGACGGTGAGTCCTCCGGGCTTATGCGCTGGCCGGTGGATATACCCGCGCCCGGTGCCCGACTTCATCGCACCGTCCGTCATCGCTGCCAGTATCAAGTGGTGGAGCGCTTCCGTGAGCGCTTTGAGCATGAGGTGCGTGTCTGGCCGGGTCGCTTCCGATATGTTGCGGACCCGGTGGAAGCGGCCTTCACGGCACTGCTCGAGGCGCATGAGGTCCTCGGCGCACTCGTTGATATCGACCGGCAAGTATCAGCCGAGCTGGGTTTGGTGGACGCAACGACCTTCCTGGCCAACTTGACAGATTACTACGCTGCCGTCGCGGACCGTGCAGGGTCTATTCTGGAATCGCGGCTGGAAGCCGGCGCCCTGCTGGGGGCTGGGCTGATCGCTTCCGCCTGGACGGCAGCGGGGAGCCCCCTGCCCCGAACCCTAGCCGGAAAGGTGACATCGTCCCCGACTGACGCACCCTCGGGTCGGACCGCAGGTGAGGGTCTCGTAGGTGCTCGCGGGTCCGCTGTCTTTCATCGTGCCGGTTGCCCCCACGCCGCCCGGATTAATCCACAGCGTCTAGTGCATTTCTCCGGCGTTGAGGAGGCCCGCAAGGCCGGCCGTAGGCCCTGCAAAACGTGCAAACCCGATAGTCCGCCGTGACCCATGCCCCACCTCCGGCGGACATGCTAGGACTGACGCTGCCGGTGGCTTTGTACAAAAGAGAAGGGAGGTGTTGCCGTGGCGAGGAACACCTCCCGTCTCCTTGTGTCCAGCCGTGCCTTGCTCGTGCCTTGCGGGTTACTTCTGTGGCTGCCGTGGCGAGAGCCGCATCAGTATTGCTAAACCCGCAGCCTCTCAAGACCGTGCTTCAACACTTGCGCTTTTTCTTGCTGGTCTTCTTCTTCTTCGTGGCTTTTTTCTTCTTAGCAGCTTTCTTCTTGGCGCCTTTTTTCTTTTTCTTCTTAGCGCCTTTCTTCTTTGCCGTCTTCTTGGCAGCCTTCTTCTTAGCCACCTTACGTTTCTTGGCCATTGACATCACCTCCTTTCTGAAGGGAATCGTACACCATACTCGCGCAGTGTCAAAAAAAAACTTCGACTACGCGCCTTGGTCAAGCCGTCGCCTCCACGCTCACCGGCCCCGCCGGCCAAACGCGTTGACGCCGCCGCGCCGGCGAATGTGCATCCGTCCCGTCGAGTTGCCTGCGACACAGCGGCGTCACTACGCGCGCAGCACGACGCTGTCCGCGCGACCGTCCGCATTCACATGCTGAACGGAAGTGTCATAGCCATGTCTCACCGCCTCCGGCACTGGTGTTGCTCACGTGCGCGGTTGCCGAGAGGGAGCGACCTCAGAAAACACCGAAAAACAAAGTGCAAAACGGCCTCTGGCAGCTTCCGGCCATCCAGGCTGCGGTGACACAAGCCACACGCGCGTGCTCGAAGAAGTGCGTGTCCTCTTGAGCTTTGTGCCGAGCAGTCCGCCCAAACGTCGAGTGACGTTAGCATGTCAGCACGACCCGACGAGCCTCCATGCAGTGCCGATCGGGCCGTTGGTGCTCGTCGCTGACGAGCGCTGCTCGGGGCGTCTGTTGGTGTGGAGGTCCACGCTGCAGCCCGTCACGGGGGCGGAAAAATTTTTGAAAAAAAAGTCGCCGATCCCTCTTGCGGTAGTGTGCAGGTGCAACCCGGTTTGAACGATTGCCGCACTTGCACAGCGTTGTCGGATGTAGAAACCATGCACAGCAACGCGACGTGATCGCACCCGATTACTAACGAAGGCTGTAGCTGCCCGCGCTCGAGATGGCGCCGGTGCACTTACTTCGCGCGTTCAACGTATTCACCGGTGCGCGTGTCGACGCGGATGACCGTCCCCTCCTCAACAAACGGAGGAACGCGCACCTTCGTTCCGGTCTCAAGCACCGCGTCTTTCAGTTGGTTGGTAACGGTGGCACCTTTAATGGCTGGCGTGGTGTCCGTTACCTCGAGCTCAACGACGTGAGGCACCTCGAAGGATATCATCTGGCCTTCGTAAAGCTGGCACGACACCCGTTGGTTGGGCCTGAGCCACTTCCAAGCGCTGCCTACGACATCGGCTCTCACCGGAAGCTGGTCATAGGATATGAGGTCCATGACGACGAACTCGTCGCCATCCTTGTAGAGGAATTCATAGTCCTTGGATTCCACAAAGGGGATCTCTATGCGGTCATTGACGCCGAAACGCACTCCGACGATCACCCCGGACTGAAGGTTCTTGATCTTGGCCTGCATGTAACTGCGCTTGTTGCCTTTCGCAACGTGCTGGACTTCGTGGACCACGCAGACCTCCCCCTCGTGGATGATGGTCCTCCCCTTTCTGAGTTCGACGGCCTTGATCATCAACAGTCACTCCAAGATCGCCTTACCTAAATTCACAGAGCTTATGGTGGCAGCAGTCCTTACCGCAGTCAAGACCACATCCGTCAGCGTCGGTTTGCCATCCCTCGCCCGGCTTGGGGCGTCGTTGGCTCCTCTGGCAACGGGCGCGAGTTTGACGGACGCGAGACCCGTTTCGTGCCAGCGGAGTCTACAGCAGCGCGGCAGAATCCGTTTGTGAGCAGACTCCCAGAGGCTACAATGTGGCGTCCTATGGCTAGCTCTCGCCGAAGCCCAAGCCAGAAGTATCACGACCGCGTCGCTGATCGCTACGACCACTCGTACAGCGATGCCTTCTGGACGTGGCACGATCAGCTAACGTGGACCTACCTGAAACCCTATTTGCCCAGGAACCTGAACGCCCGAGTGCTCGACCTCGGGTGCGGAACCGGCAAGTGGGGAGCGAGAATCGCCAAGAGCGGTTACCCCGTAACAAGTGTGGACAACTCTCACAAGATGTTGGACCAAGCCAGGCGCAGGTTTGCAGCGCTTGGGCCTTCCGTGAGAGCGGAGTTTGTACAGTCCGATATCGCTGATCTGTCCGGATTGCCGGCGGCGAACTTCAGTCTGGCCGTTGCCCTGGGTGACGTCCTTGGGTGCACGTCCTCACCCGTACAAGCCCTGAAACAGATTCTGCGGCTTCTCGTCCATGGGGGTGTACTAGTGGCAGCGTTCGACAACCGGCTAGCCTCGATGGATTACTATTTGTCCAGCGGTGATCCGCGTACTCTTACACGTTTTCTAAAGGACGGCAAAACCCACTGGCTTACTAAGGACCCCCAGGAGCGCTTCCCAATCGTGACGTATGCGCCCAGCGGCGTGCGGTCGCTGGTGGAGTCAGTGGGCTACGAGGTTCTGGAACTGGTCGGCAAGACTGTTCTCCCAATGCGACACCACCGCAAGCTTTTGGCCACGGGTCCCGACAGACGGGCTTGGGCGCGGGTTGAACGCCGGCTATGTCGCGATCCGGACGCCCTTGGCAGGGCAACACACCTCCAGGTTGCGTGCCGACGAGGGAGAGAGGCCGACGCACGCGCTGCCCAACGCACCGAAGGGCGGACGCGCGACGGATAGGTGGTCTCCCGCGGAGGTCGGTGACACTGACGGCGACACCTAGCCGGCCGATCAGAGCTGCAACGGCGACGCAGCCTCCGATCACACGGACGCCAGGGCGTTTCCGGTTCGGATCGGCGAGTCCGGTACAGCGGACGCAGGTTGGCTGAGTACATCACGGCGCCTCCCTGTAGCTATTCCGGGCCGGGGACTTGCATGAACAACCAGACGGCATCATAATGGGGGTGACGTTAGTTTAGGTACCGGCACGGAGTGGCCTTTTTTGCCCGACGAACAGAGTGAAACGTTGCTTGCAGCCCTACAGCGCCTGCAGAGAATCGAGTTGAAACTCGCGTCGATCAAAGGAAAACGAGAGGTCAAACTACGCCGGGTCTCTCTACGGCAGCGGAAAATCCGGGAGGTAGACAAGAAACTGGAGGAGCTGCAGCGAGACATCCGCGAGCGCCAGATGAAGCTCGATGCCCTTGCGCTTGACGTCGCTGCTCGCGAGGACGCGGTTCAGAAACATCGCGAGGCACTGAACAAAGCCAAGACGAACAAGGAATACGCCGGCATTCTCGCAGCGATGAACACTGAGAAGGCCGACACCGCCAGAATCGAGACAGGCGTGTTCGCGCTAATGGAGGAGGTGCAAGCGCGTAAGAAGATGGTCTCTGATCAGGAGCTGCACAGACGGAAGCTGCTCGAGGAGCTGCACGCCGCGGAGAGGACCCTCGAGCAGTTCGACGCCGAACAACGTGCGGAACAGGCCGATCTCGAGGCAGCGCGGGCGGGATTCTCCGAAATGCTCCCGCCCACCGCACTCGCCACTTTTTCGCGCGTAGCCAGCCGCCACGAGGGGCATGCGATGGCGCCGGTGGTCAAGCTGCACCCCAAGCGCGATGACTACGGATGCTCCGGGTGCAACATTACGGTCTCCCTGGAGACCGTCAACGTCCTCCAGAGCCGCGATGAACTCCGCCAGTGCGGCTCCTGCGGGCGAATCCTGTACCTCTCCTCCCCGTATTCCGACAGAGGCTAAACGACCGCGCATAACTGGCGCCGTCTTCCCGAGCGGGGAGCGCGAGCAGGCAGTACGTGAATCCGGTTTGCGCTCGGGCTCAGATCCGGCGTGCCGGATCGGGCACTGTGAGCCCGAAAAGGCGGCAATTCATTGCGGGTTCGGTGCGGGCGACATTACCGTTCCCCGACCTCGCACGAGCGCCCCGCAGCGTGACCGCCAGGCGTGACATCTTTTGCGTTGACCATATGGCAGCGTGTAGCCGATAACTAGCCCGGAGAATCCTTCGGCAAACCACATAGAGTTGCAGCATGTGCAGCGTTGCCTCGGCAAGACGGTCAGGGCTTGCCATAGTGATACCGTTCGGGCTCGCACTCAGTTGCGTGTCCAACGAAGCGAATGAAACGGCACGGGCACCCCGTATGCCGTACGAGAAGTACGCCCTGCCCAACCCGCGGAAGGCCGGCCAGCCGGAAGCTCAACATCATCGCCGGACTCATGGACCGCCTGTCACCCGGGCAGGAGGGGCCTGGATGCCCAGGCGAGGCAGGATCAGCCCTCGCTGGACCACAATCGTAATCCACCACAGCGCCACGGAAACAGGCGGTGCAAGCCTTTTTGATCGTTTCCACCGCAAGAGGGGATGGGACGGGCTGGGCTACCATTTTGTAATAGGCAACGGAACGGATACGCCCGACGGCTTGATCGAGGTGGGTCC